>JBQCFI010000121.1:0-2942 GCA_051959325.1 Ginsengibacter sp.
CATCAGTTCAGGAAAAATGAAGCGGAACAAATTTCAGGAATGAAAACCATTGTTTGGCTGGATGAACTGGAAGGTTTGTTGCAGCAATGGATTCATTTAGTGGATACGATTTATCTCAACACAAATGAAAATGATCGCAAAGCAAACGAGGTGCCGGTTCGTGACTACCGGTATGCTGCGTATATGCGCGGCCGTTATCCTCTGCACAGTTATAAACGCAGTGCGAAAATTTTGAGGGAATTGCGTGCGATAAAAACTCCTTTGGAAATTGAGGTAATGCAAAAAGCAATCGATATAACTGATAACACTTTCAGAAGGTTATTAAAATTTATAAAGCCCGGCGTGATGGAATATGAAATAGAGGCGGAAATCTTGCATTCATTTTTAGCGCAACGGGCGTCAGGAACGGCTTATGGAAGCATCATTGCGAGCGGCGATAATGCACGAATTTTGCATTATGTAAATAACAACCTGGAGTGTAAAGATGGCGATTTGATACTTATGGATTTTGGTGCGCGATATGGAAATTATTCTGCTGATCTCACGCGAACAGTTCCGGTAAACGGCAAATTTTCCAAAAGACAAAAAACGGTTTATAACGCTTGTCTTGATTTACATTTTTATTGTGCATCGATTTTAAAACCAGGGATCAGTATAAATGGTTATACAAAAAAAGTGGCTGATAAGGCAACAGAAATTTTTCAAAAAATTGGTCTGCTGACAAAAGCGGATATAAAAAATGAAGACCCAGACAACCGCGCTTACAGAAAATATTTATATCACGGCATTTCTCACCATCTTGGAATTGATGTTCACGATTTAGGAACAAAAACCGAAGCCATAAAAGCCGGAATGGTTTTTACCATTGAGCCAGGAATTTATATTGAAGAAGAACACATGGGAGTGAGGATTGAAGACAATTATTGGATCACAAAAAATGGAAATAAAGACCTTATGAGCAATATTCCAAAAACAGTTGAAGAGATTGAGAGTTTGATGAAAAGCCGTTAATTATTCTTATGAAAAAACAAATTCCGAATATTTTTACCCTTCTCAACTTATTCTTCGGCTGTATAGCAATCGTTTTTGCATTGCAAACTAATAATGTGATTATTTATGTAAATGATCAGTACAATAGCAGTTTTAATATTCCTGAAAAGATAAGCTGGGCCGCTATTTGCATCATCATTGCTGCTGTGATCGATTTCCTGGATGGATTTGTTGCGCGTTTATTAAAAGCGACGAGTGAAATGGGGAAGCAGTTGGATTCATTAAGCGATGTGGTAAGTTTTGGCGTCGCTCCATCAGTAATTCTATACCAGTTATTGCGTTTTAGTTTTGCAAGAGAAGAGAATGGATTGGACGTTTCGCTTTTGGCTTTGCTTCCTGCTTTTATTCTTGCTTGTGCTGCTGCTTATCGACTTGCAAAATTTAATTTAGATACCGATCAGCAATATTCGTTTAAAGGTGTTCCTGTTCCTGCTGTTGGATTATTGATCGCATCGTTTCCGCTCATTTTGCATTTTGATTTTATGCCCGCAGTGAATAACATCATCATCAATAAATGGTTTTTGTATTCGTCAATTATCTTGCTCAGTTATTTAATGGTAAGCAATCACAGGATGATGGCTTTAAAATTTTCGGACTTTACTTTAAAGAATAATTTACCAAAAGTTATTTTACTTGTTGTGGCAATTATTGCTGCGTTATTTTTGCATTGGATTGCGGTACCGGTTGTTTTTATTATTTATTTTTTATTATAATTAACCCAAAAAAAAGTTAGATGAATTTTGTAGCTGAAATAAAAATTATGCCTTTAAAAGAATTGCTGGATCCGCAGGGAAAAGCAGTGCTGGTTGGACTTGCCAACCTGGGAATCAAAAGTGTGAAAGATGTAAGAATTGGAAAACATATTCAGTTGCATCTGGAAGCAAATTCTGCAGAAGAAGCCAGGGCAATTGCACAGGAAGCGTCTGAAAGGCTATTGGCAAATCCGGTAATGGAAGAGTTTACGATTTCAATTAGCATGCGATAATTAGCAATTAGCTAATTGTAGAACCGATTTATAATTGAAGGCACCCATTAGTACATCAGCAAATTAGCACATCAGCACATTAAAAAAATGCTTTATCTCGTTCCATCTCCAATAGGCAATCTTGCTGATATTACATTCCGCGCCGTTGAGATCTTGAAATCGGTAGATTTAATTCTTGCAGAAGATACCAGAACTTCCTCAACACTTCTTCGTCATTACCAGATTGATAAGCCAACAACTCCTTATCATCAGCATAACGAACATAAAATTCTTGATCATTTGATTGGCCAATTGTCTTCGGGAAAAACAATGGCACTTATAACCGATGCCGGAACTCCTGGTGTTAGTGATCCGGCTTTTTTATTGGTTCGTGAATGCATCAAAAATGATATTAAAGTAGAATGCCTCCCCGGCGCTACAGCTTTTGTTCCTGCTCTGGTCAACAGTGGATTGCCAATGAATACTTTTTGTTTTGAAGGATTTTTACCTTTAAAAAAAGGAAGACAGACTGTTCTAAAAAAACTTGCTGACGAAGAACGGACCCTGGTCTTTTATGAAAGCCCAATGCGATTGGTAAAAACTTTAAAAGATTTCATTGAATATTTTGGCGCAGAAAGGCGATGCTGCGTAAGCCGCGAACTCACAAAACTTTTTGAAGAAAATAAGCGTGGAACTTTGCAGGAAGTTCATGATTATTTTGATCAAAAAACGGTCAAAGGAGAAATTGTGATTGTAGTTGCAGGGCAAGAAGGAAAATAGAAATCGAAATTATTTATTGGTTTACTGCTAATTTAAAGTCACTTCCGTTTTTTTATCCCCTCATTTTTTACGAAGTTTACAACCTTATTTTTTAAATCAAAATCATGAATAAAAAGCTATCACTTTTTCTAATTTTTAATTTTACATT
>JBQCFI010000122.1:0-2895 GCA_051959325.1 Ginsengibacter sp.
ATTATCATCGGTCCTGCATATCCGCTTCGCGGTGGTGGCATCGCCACATTTAACGAACGCCTCGCGAAAGAATTTATTGATGAAGGATTTGATACCACCATCTACACTTTTTCTTATCAGTATCCGGGTTTTCTTTTCCCCGGCACTTCACAATATTCGACAGAACCCGCGCCGGAAGATATTCCTATCAAAATAAAGATAAATTCCGTTAATCCTTTTAACTGGATTAAGGTTGGCAATGAAATCAAAAAGATAAAGCCGGATATTGTTGTTGTAAGATATTGGATGCCGTTTATGGCGCCTTGCCTGGGCACCATCTTAAGAAGGATCAAAAAAAATAAGCGTACAAAAATTGTTTGCATTGCGGATAATATTTTCCCGCATGAAAAATTTCCGTTAGAAAGGCAATTGACAAAATATTTCATCAAACCGGTAGATTCATTCATCACCATGAGTGAAAAAGTGCTTTCCGATTTGAACCAGCTAAGTAAAAACAAACCTGCACAATTCATTGCACATCCATTGTACGATAATTTTGGAGAAAAAATCAGTAAGGAGGATGCAAGGAAAAAATTAGGAATAAGCAGGGAAGATAAAGTTGTTTTGTTTTTTGGATTTATTAGAAAATACAAAGGACTGGATATCTTATTGCAGGCATTTAAAGAAGTGATTTCCAAGCAAAAGATTTCAAAGTTAAGACTGTTGATCGCCGGAGAATTTTATGATGATGAAAAAAATTATCAGTCACTATTGAATGATCCTTTGATAAAAGATCATTTGATCCTTCATACTCATTTTATTGCAAACGCTGAAGTAAAATATTATTTGTGTGCCGCAGATTGTGTGATACAACCGTACCGCAGCGCCACCCAGAGCGGCGTCACACCTCTCGCCTACCATTTTGAAATTCCGATGATCGTTACAAATGTTGGAGGTTTGCCTTCGCTCGTTCCTGACAAAGAAGTTGGATTGATTGCGCATCCAAATACAGAAAGTATTGCACAAAAAATCATTGAATATTTTGACCTTGGAGAAAATTATTTCCTCCCTTTTTTGAAAGAAGAAAAGAAAAAATACAGTTGGAAGATAATGGTGCAGGCAATTTTAAAGCTTGCCGGCTTTTCATCAAAACAAGAATCTTAATTATTTCTTGGTTTACTGGTTCAATCATCTTTTTTACGTAACAATAATTGTTTACGTAACTTTAGAAAAAATTAGTCATGAAAACCAAGTTAACCTTGAACGTCGATGATAAAATTGTTGCACGTGCAAAAAAAGCCAGTGCGAGAAGAAAAGTAAGCCTGTCTTCTGTTGTAGAAGATTATCTCGATAAATTTTCAGAAAGATCTTTGCCAAAAAAAAATGAAGGCAATGAGCCATCCCTTTTGGAACGAATCAGGAAATATACAAAAAACGCAAAGCCACTTCCTGAAAACTATGACTACAAAAAAGTATGGCATGACCATTTAGATGAGAAATATGGGAAATAAAATTTTTTTAGACATCAATATAATTATTGATTATGTAGAAGAAAGGCCAAATGAACTGGACGCAATAAAAGAAATAATTTACCTGGCGCAACTTCAAAAAATCGAAATATTTATTTCCGAAAGCGTTATTGCTACCAGTATTTATGTATTGAAAAAACAAAATATTGATGCTCTGTCAGTATTAAGGGAGATTTGTAAAATTGCCGGCGTTGTTTCTTTTACAAAAGATGTCCTATATTATCCCATCGAAAAATATAAAGATACAGAAGACGGCCTCTTGTATTTTCTCGCATACAAAGCAAAAATGGATTATTTCATTACAAGAAACGTAAAAGATTTCACTTTTCTTTTTCCCTCATTACCGGTAATAAGTCCGACGAATTTTATCAAAGAAATTTATTTAAATGATCTACCGTAGTAAAGCTCCTTTGCGTATCGGTCTTGCAGGTGGCGGAACTGATGTAAGCCCGTACAGCGACCAGTTTGGAGGCGCAATTCTAAACGCAACTGTTTCGCTTTTTGCGTATGCAAATATTCAGCCGCTGGAGGAACAGAAAATAATTGTAGAAGCATTGGACAGAAACGAGCAACAAGAATTTGATTGGACAAAACAATTACCTATCGATGGGAAATTGGATCTGTTAAAAGGAGTTTATAACCGCATTTATAAAGATTATCAGCTGCCTGTAAAAGGTTTCAGACTGTCAACTTTTGTCGATGCACCTGCAGGTTCAGGTTTGGGAACCTCATCCACCCTGGTTGTGGCAATCATAGGCGCTTTTACAGAATGGCTCAAACTTCCTATGGGCGATTATGACATTGCTCATTATGCCTACCAGATTGAAAGAAATGACCTCAAACTGACCGGTGGAAAACAGGATCAATATGCAGCCATGTTTGGAGGCGTAAACTTTATGGAATTTTATGAAGACGATAAAGTCATTGTAAATCCTTTACGAATTAAATCGGAATATCTTCATGAACTGGAAAACAACCTGGTTCTTTATTTTACGGCAACAAGCCGCGAAAGTGCCGCCATTATTGATGAGCAGGTAAAAAATGTAAACTCCAAAAATGAAAAAAGCATTGAAGCCATGCATCAGCTAAAGGAACAGGCCCGCAGGATGAAGGAAGCATTGCTGAAAGGAAAATTAAACGAATTTGGAGAAATTTTAGATTTTGGTTTTCAGCAGAAACGCAGGATGGCACACAATATCAGCAACAGCAGGATTGAAGAAATTTATGAAGCAGCAAAAAAAGCTGGCGCTACCGGCGGAAAAATAAGTGGCGCAGGTGGCGGTGGTTTTATGACCTTTTATTGCCCTGGCAATTCACGGCATGCAGTAATAGAAGCATTAAATAAATTTGGTGGAGAAGTAAAAAATTATACGTTTACAAAATATGG
>JBQCFI010000123.1:0-9881 GCA_051959325.1 Ginsengibacter sp.
AGCTTCAAAAGATCCATTATTTTTTGATGAAGAAAAAATAAACAGTGAGTTGCCGCTGTTGATTGATATCATTTTAAGTGGCCAGTCCGAGATTCTCAGTGACATTTCTGCATTGCAAAATGCCGGCATTATTTCTCCGGAAATAAAATCCGTGATTTATTCAGCATTGAAAGTGAAGCACCGCATTATGGGCGCTATTATTGTTGCGGATGATGAAGCAGATAAGTATACTGCCGGTTCTTTAAAATTATTGACCACGCTTGCTTTGCAATCTTCATCGGCGATTGAAAGTTCTTTGCTGTACGAAAAAAATATTCGCGAAGCGCAGGAAAAAGAAGCGGCGATGCGCAGGATATTTGACGCGACAGAAAAATTCGTGCCCTATCAATTTATAAAATCTCTCGGCCATGAATTGATAACTGACGTAAAACTTGGCGACCAGGTAGAAAAAATTGTAACGGTACTTTTTACAGATATTCGGAACTATACCAGTCTTTCCGAACTAATGACACCGGAAGAAACTTTCGCGTTCATTTGTTTGTTTAATGCACGAATGGGCCCCATCATTCGTAAGCACAATGGCTTTATCAATCAATATCTTGGTGATTCTATCATGGCGATTTTTCCGGTGAGTGCAGCTGATGCGCTTCTTGCTGCAATTGACATCCAAAAAGAAATACAGACTTTTAATAAAATAAGGGAAGAAAAAAATAAACCCGAAATTCACATTGGCGTCGGGATGCATACCGGGCCGCTGATCATGGGCATTACCGGCGAGTATGATCGCATGGATGCCTGCACCATTTCTGACACGGTCAATACCGCATCGCGCGTTGAAAGCCTTACCAAACATTATAAATCGTCAATTTTATTAAGCGATGCAAGTCTCCAACAAATGGAAAATACGGACGATTTTGATTTGCGAAATCTGGGCCTTGTGCAGCTAAAGGGAAAGCTTTCTTCTATCAATGTTCATGAATGTTTTAGTTGTGACGGAGAAACTGAACTACAAAAAAAACGCTCAACGCTTAATATATTTAACGATGGCGTTTCTTTTTATTTGAATAAGTTATTCGCAGATGCAAACAGCGCTTTCAAAAATGTCCTTGAAATAGATCCGGATGATCATACCGCGAGATTTTTTTACAATCATACGCTGAAAATAATTGAATCAGGCGTGCCGGAAAACAACGCTGGAGTTGTAGAAATGGAGGAGAAATGAATCATGTTTAAGCCTGTCAGTCAACAAACAAATATCACGGATTTATGTTTTATTCAGCTCTAAAATAACTTTTAACCTCCGGGGTTTTCTTTCATTTTATTCACCACCCGTAGAAAAAGAATAAGGCAAATCCTTTTCTCCAATTCCTCTATGCTTATTGGGCTTCGGCGACATTACCATATTTATCGTGCCACCATTTTGCAAATCAAAATGATTGAAATAATTTTTCGTGTACTTTTTACCGTTATAAGTTACTGATTGAACATAACGATTGTCTGCACTATTGTTTGGAGCATTGATAAAAAGCTTTTTACCATTTTCAAAATCAACCTCGACGTGTTTAAATAAAGGCGTTCCTGCCGCATATTCATCGCTTGCAGGAGTTATCGGGTAAAATCCTAATGCCGAAAAAACATACCACGCCGAAGTTTGACCATTGTCTTCGTCGCCGCAATATCCATCAGGTGTTGCCTTATACAATCTATTCATTGTTTCCCGTGCCCAATACTGAGTCTTCCAGGGCGCACCAGCATAATCGTACAAATAAATCATGTGCTGAATTGGCTGGTTGCCATGTGCATATTGTCCCATATCTGCGATCTGCATTTCACGGATTTCATGAATGACTCCACCATAATAACTGTCATCAAAGATTGGTGGCATTACAAAAACCGAATCCAGCATTGCAACAAAGTTTTTTTCTCCGCCCATTAGTTTTATCAATCCAGCCACATCCTGGAACACCGACCAACTGTAATGCCAGCTATTACCTTCAGTAAATGCATCGCCCCATCTAAAGGGATTGAAGGGCGACTGAAAAATACCGTCCTTGTTTTTTCCCCGCATCAAAAGATGTGATTGATCAAACAGGTTTTTATAATTCATTGCGCGCTGCTTGTAAATATCAATTTCCGAAGCAGGCTTTCCCAAAGCCTTTCCCAAACGATAAATACAATAATCATCATACGCATATTCGAGCGTCCTTGCTGCATTTTCATTAATGCCAACATTGTACGGGACATAGCCCAATTCGTTATAAAATTTATAGCCGGTTCTGCCCGTTCCTTCCGGACCTTCGTTGTTTGCACCATGAACCAAAGCCTGATACAAGGTTTCAATGTCGTAACCACGAAGGCCTTTCAGATATGCTTCAGAAACTACGGAAGCAGAATTATTTCCAACCATTACATTTCTATAACCAGGGGCCGACCATTCCGGCAAAAAGCCTCCTTCTTTAAAATCATTTACCAAGCCTTCCTGCATTTCTTTTGCTATTGATGGATAAACCAAATTCAAAAAAGGATACAGCGCGCGAAACGTGTCCCAGAAGCCGGTGCCTGCAAACATATATCCGTCCCTGATCTCACCGGTATATGGGCTATAATGAACAATCTTGCCTTCAGCATTTTGTTCATAAAATTTCAAAGGGAAAAATACCATTCTATAGAGGCAGGAGTAAAAAGTCCGCATTTGATCGACAGTACCGCCTGAAACTTTTACTTTTCCCAAAGTGCTATTCCAGATGCCTTTGGCCTTATTTTTCACCGTTTCAAAATTCTGGTTTCCGATTTCCTTTAAATTAATTTCAGCCTGTTCGAAACTGATATAAGAGGAAGCAACCTTCGCATGAATAATATCTCCTTTACCCGTATTTGTAAAACCAATGATAGCGCCCGCGTGGTTGCATTTTTGTTCGTTGCTTTTTATAATCACGCTATCTAAAAAAGTATATGTATAATCAAAAGGCTTGTCAAAAACGATTACAAAATAACTTTTGAAATTCTTTGGCACACCGCCACTGTTGCGGGTGGTATAGCCGATAATTTTATTTTCGGAAGGAATCACTTTGATGTAAGAACCACGGTCGAGCGCATCAATAATCACAGAAGAGCTATCTGCTTTTGGAAAAGTAAACCGGAAAATCGCGGCGCGTTCTGTCGGAGCTATTTCTGTTGTTACGTCTTCATCGGCGAGATAAACTTTATAATAATAGGGTTTCGAAATTTCAGCTTTATGTGAAAACCAACTGGCTCTGTCTTTTTCTGTAAAACGAATCTTTCCGGTAACCGGCATAATGGCAAAAGCACCATAGTCATTCATCCACGGAGACGGCTGATGTGTTTGTTTAAATCCGTTTATTTTATCCGCATTATATTGATAAGCCCAGCCATCGCCCATTCTGCCGGTTTGTGGTGTCCACAAATTCATTCCCCAGGGAAGACCAATGGCCGGAAAAGTATTACCGTTTGAAAGGCTTGGTTTGGAATCTGTACCCATCAATGGATTCACGTAATCGGCAAAATCATTTGTTGGTGCAACTTGTTGTGCAGAAACAGTAAAAAAAGAAAGTAATAAACAAATTGGAATGCAAATTTTTAGCATGGATGGCCTTTTTAAAATGAATTTAATTTAAAAAATAAGTATAGATGTTTTTTAAATACCGCGCAATTTAATCTTTTGATTCTTCATTAAACTGATTTGAGCGTTTGAAAAATATGCGAAAGAAAAAAAACAAGTAGGTACTTTTACCGATAATTATTTTATTCATTATTTATTTCTTATGCGGCAATACTTCTTGTTATTCGTCATTTTTTTAAGTGCTTCTGCTCAATCACAAAAAACTGAAAACCTGGTTCAATATGTACAACCCATAATTGGTACGCAGCGCATGGGACATACATTTCCGGGCGCAACTGTTCCGTTTGGAATGGTGCAATTAAGTCCTGATACAGATACAATTCCTTATGAAACAAACGGACATTACAATCCTGATGTTTATAAATATTGCGCCGGATATCAGTACGATGATAAAACGATTGTTGGATTTAGTCATACACATTTCAGTGGTACAGGACATTCTGATTTGGGAGATTTTTTAATCATGCCAACAGTTGGAAAACTACATTTAAATCCGGGCACTGCGGACAATCCTGGAAGCGGTTTTCGATCAAGATATTCTCATAAAACAGAAGTGGCCGAAGCAGATTATTATAAAGTGAAACTCGATGATTATAATATTCTCGCAGAACTTACAACTACCGCCCGTGTTGGCTTTCATCAATATACTTTTCCAAAAACAGACAGCGCCCACATCATTTTAGATTTGATGAGCGGCATCTATAATTATCCTGATAAAAATGTATGGACATTCATTCGGGTAGTGAACGATTCTTTGATTACCGGTTATCGGCAAACGAGCGGCTGGGCAAGAACAAGAACGCTTTATTTTGCCATGCAATTTTCAAAGCCATTTATTGAATACGGCAGTAAAGATTTCGGCAAAAGAGAACCGTATCGCGGCTTTTGGGGAAAGTTTGACCAAAGCAAGAATTTTCCTGCTTTAGCGGGAAGACAATTGAGAATGTATTTCAATTTCAAAACAAATGAAGGAGAAAAGATCAAAATAAAATTTGCGCTTTCTCCCGTAAGCCAGGAAAACGCTTTGAATAACATGCGAGTAGAAACTCCCGGTTGGAATTTTGAAAAAATAAAAGAACAAGGGCAACAACAATGGAATAAAGAACTGAACAAAATTGTGATCAGTGCGGATAAAGACGAGAAAATAAATTTTTACACCGCGATGTATCACGCGTTTATCAATCCAACAATTTATATGGATGAAAACGGCGACTACAAAGGATTAGATCACGATATTCACAAAGCAAAAGGCTTTACAAACTACACCACGTTTTCTTTGTGGGATACCTATCGCGCTTTGCATCCATTGTTCAATATTATTCAGCCAAAACGAAATGGCGACATGATCAAATCAATGCTGGCGCATTATGATCAAAGTGTGATGCATATGTTGCCGATCTGGTCTAATTCTGCAAATGAAAATTGGTGCATGACCGGTTATCACGCAGTTGCAGTGATTGCTGATGCAGTGGTAAAAGGCAACACGCCTTTTGATGCGAACAAAGCTTTGGATGCGTGTGTAGCAACAGCACATCATAGAAGCTATGATGGCATTGGATTGTATGAGAATATGGGCTATATCCCTGTTGATAAAAATGGCACCGGCACTTCAACAACTTTAGAATATGCGTTTGATGATTGGGCTATTGCGCAGATGGCGAAGAAGCTGAACCGAATGGATATTTATAAAGAATTTATGAAGCGTTCTGAAAATTATAAAAACGTTTTTGATCCTTCTGTCGGTTTTATGCGTGCCCGTTTGAGCAATGGCTCATGGAAAAAAGATTTCGATCCATTGAGCACTTCAGGGCAAGGTTTCATTGAAGGAAATTCATGGAATTATTCTTTGTTTGTTCCGCAGGATCCTGCATCATTAATTCAACTGATGGGCGGAAAGAAAAAGTTCACTCATTATCTCGATACATTATTTACCATGCATTTGCCGGATAAATTTTTTGCCGAAACAGAAGACATTACACGGGACGGAATTATCGGCGGATATGTGCATGGCAACGAACCTTCGCATCATGTTGCGTATTTGTACAACTGGACAGATGAGCCGTGGAAAACACAGGAAACTGTTCGGATGATTTTGAAAAATCAATACCATACCGGCGCTGATGGTTTGGGTGGAAATGATGATACCGGACAGATGAGTGCGTGGTATATTTTCAGTACGATTGGCTTTTATCCAGTTGCGCCGGGTTCTGATGTTTATCAGATTGGAAGTCCAGCCGTAAAGGCTGCCACACTTCATTTGGAAAATGGAAAAACATTTTCCATAGAAGCAAAAAATCAAAGTGATAAAAATGTGTTTGTTGAAAAGATTGAATTGAATGGAAAGCCTTTGAATCGTTTATACATTACGCATCCCGAAATTATGAATGGAGGAAAAATAGTCTTTTATATGTCTGAAAAGCATTCTTAACGATCCAGCTTTATTGAGTAAAAAATAAAAATAAGAATGCCGGCTATTTGTTTATTTGCCGGCATAATCTACGTGTTCGAAATATAGTGTTGTGTGACTTTTCCTAAAAAGCAATCTTCATTATTTATTCGTTTGTTGAATCACTCTTCAATCTTTTTGCAATAAATAATCTTTCAATTTTTCAAAATCCGCATTCATTAAAATGCTTTCTTTCTCTTTATCTAAAATTGATTTTACACTTTCAGGAATTGGAATCTTTTGGTGAATAACCGGCTCTACTACATCATAAAATTTGACCGGATGGGCAGTTTCTAAAATATATCCGTTTTCTTCAGGATGTTGTTTCAAATAATTTTCTAAAGCAAAATATGCAACAGCTCCATGCGGATCTAAAAGGTAATTTTCTTTTTCAAAAACTTCTTTGATCGTTTTTCTGGTTTCTTCATCAGAAATGCTGTCGCTGCTTAATACTTTTTTTAAATCAGCAAACTGGTGATGAAACAATTCGAGTATCCTCACAAAATTGCTTGGATTGCCCACGTCCATTGCGTTTGACATGGTTGAAACTGCTTTCTGTGGCTGATACTTTTCGGTTTGCAAAAAATCAGGAACTACTTTATTCGCATTGCATGCTGCAATAAAATGTTTTACAGGCAATCCTGAAATATGTGCAAGAATTCCGGCGCAAATATTTCCAAAATTTCCACTGGGCACAGAAATGACCGGTGGATTGCTTTTATCATTCCATTGCTTCCAGCCAAAAAGATAATAAAATTGTTGCGGCAGCCACCGCGCTACATTAATCGAATTTGCTGATGTGAGAAATAACTTTTCATTCAATTCTTTATCAGAAAACGCTTGCTTTACCATTTGCTGGCAGTCATCAAATGTGCCTTTTACTTCAATCGCGTGAATATTGTTTCCTAAGGTAACCAGTTGTTTTTCCTGCACGCCGCTCACTTTCCCGGAAGGATATAAAATCACTACATCTACACCATCCACATTAAAAAAGCCATTGGCAACAGCGCCGCCGGTGTCGCCGGAAGTGGCAACCAGCACGGTAATTTTTTTATTATTATTTTTTACAAAATAACCAAGGCAACGGCTCATAAACCGTGCTCCGATATCTTTGAAAGCCAATGTAGGACCGTGAAATAATTCGAGCGAAAAAATATCTTCTGAAACCTTTTTTAAAAGAATTTCGAAATCGATGGTTTCAGCAACGATTCTTTTTAATTCATTTTCCGGAATGGCATCGCCGACGTAAGGCTGAATGATTTTATAAGCAATTTCTTCATCAGAATAACTATCGATTTCATTAAAGAATTTCTCACCTTGTTTTGCAATCCTTTCGGGAAAATACAATCCTTTATCAGGCGCCAGCCCACGAATGGTTGCTTCTTTGAAATCTACGATGGGAGCGGTTTTATTTAAGCTGTAATATTTCATTTTGTTTTTTTGTCTGCTTCGGAGTACACAGATTTTTATGAAATTTATTCCCCGATTTTCACACCATGGGGATTAATTTGTGTTACATAGGTTTTATAATCCACGCCGATTTTTTCATAAATTTTTTTCATAATTGCCTCTACTTTATCGGCAGTCTCTTCTTCTTTACTCAACATAAATATAGAAGGTCCTGAGCCTGAAATTCCTCCACCCAAAGCGCCGGCATTTTTGCATTTTGATTTCACTTCATCGAAACCGGGAATCAGAATACTGCGTACGGGCTCTACAATTACATCTTCTAAAGAACGGCCAATTAATTCGCAATCATTTTTCATAAAACCGGTTATCAATCCCCCAATATTTCCCCATTGTTTTATCGCATCTTTTAACAACACTTCTTTTCTCAAAATCTGCCGCGAATCAGAAGTGCGCACTTCTATTTGCGGATGGACAATGGTCACAAACAAATCCGGAGAATTTAAGGGAATGATATCCAAAGGAAAAATCGAGCGTACTAAGGTAACGCCCCCATAAATACACGGTGAAACATTGTCTGCATGTTTTACCCCACCAGCCAGCTTTTCTCCATTCATCGCGAAACGAACCAAATCTTCTTTCGAAAAAATATTTCCCAATAAATGATTCGCTGCAACAACTGCTCCTGCCGCGCTTGCTGCGCTGGAACCAAGGCCGCTGCCGGGTTTTATATTCTTATGAATCGTTAAATTGAACCCAACAGGCTTTTTATAATCATCTATCAAAGCCTGTAAAGTAACCCCCTCAACATTTTTCTCAGTCGCTTCCGGCAAATTGTATTCATCGGTATGTTTGATGCAAATCCCAGGCTCATCCCTCAACGATAAAGTCATTTCATCAAAAGGAGAATTGATTGCCATACCAAGAATATCAAATCCACAAACAAGGTTGGCGATGGTTGCAGGCGCAAAAACTTTTACTTCTTTCATTTTATTTTTTTATATTCTTACTGCACGAATTATATCCGCAAAAACACCCGACGCCGTTACTTCCGCGCCAGCTCCGGCACCTTTCACCACCAGTGGCTGTTCTGTATAACGGTTGGTGTAAAACAGCACGACATTGTCTTTGCCATAAAGATGATAAAAGTCGTGATTCGGGTCTATTTGCTGCAAACCTACTTTCGCTTTTCCATTTTGATAGGAAGCTACAAATTTTAATTTCTTTCCTGCTTTATTTGCCTCGTCGAAAATCTTCTTAAAATGTGCTTCATGTCTTTCCATGCAAGCATAAAAATCCTGCACGGAACCTTGCATACATTCGGGTGGAAGAAAAGCCTCATTAGTAATATCATCCATTTCGATTTTTTCACCTGATTCACGTGCGAGAATCATAATTTTCCGCGCTACATCCACGCCGCTCAAATCCAATCGTGGATCGGGTTCCGTATAACCTTCATCCTGCGCCTGCTTCACTACTTTCGCAAATGTTTCAGTGCCGTTATAATGATTAAAAACAAAATTTAAAGTGCCACTTAAAACCGCTTCTATTTTACTTATTTTATCGCCGCTTAATAACAAATCATTTAATGTGCCAATGACAGGCAAACCTGCGCCCACATTGGTTTCAAAAAGAAAATGAACATTCGATGCACGGGCCAGGTTTTTTAATTTTTCATAATAATCATGAGAGGAAGAAGCAGCGATTTTATTGCAAGCCACAATCGAAACACTCTTTTCTAAAATCTCAGCATAATGCTTTGCCACGTTTTCATTCGCGGTAGCATCTACAAAAACAGAGTTGCGTAAATTTTTTGTCTGAATCGTTTTTACAAATTCATCGAGATTCATTTCATCCGCATTTTGCAAAAGCGCTTTCCAGTTTTTTAAATCAATTCCTTTTTCATTGAAAAGCATTTTTTTGCTGTTGGCAATTCCTACAACCCTCACGTGTAAACGCAGATTTTTCAGAAGATAATGATGTTGCTGCAATAACTGTGAAAGCAGCCGTGAGCCAACGTTTCCGACACCAGCAATAAATAAATTTACCTGCTTATAAGTTGTTTCAAAAAATTCTTCATGCAGCACATTCACAGCTTTTTTTACATCATTTACAGATATAACCGCGGAAATATTTCTCTCTGATGAACCTTGTGAAATCGCTCTTACATTAATGCCGTTTCTTCCCAAAGCGCTGAACATTTTTCCACTCACTCCGGGATGGCTTTTCATTTTATCACCCACCAACGCAATGATTGCCAAATCCCTTTCAATAATTAACGGCTCTACTTTCAGCCTTTCGATTTCAAAGCTGAAAGCCTCATCCACCGCAGCTTTGGCTTTATCAGCGGAAGATTCTTCGATTGCTACGCAAATAGAATGCTCTGAA
>JBQCFI010000124.1:0-6247 GCA_051959325.1 Ginsengibacter sp.
AAAAAAAGCCATTCGTTCTACCGATTTTTTACGCGATTTTGATGAAAAAAGCCGCGATTTGGTGGGCATCGCGCTGGATTGTTTTAATGACCAGAGAAACGCTATGGCTTTTGTAACCGATCCCTATGGCGTGCAGCGCGATCTTTTGTCTTTTGATGATTTGTATTATGATGTGGACTGGAACGGCCTTTGGAAGGTGAGAACCAACCGTACAGATTCCGGCTGGACTGCAGAAATTGCCATTCCCTGGCAAACATTGCGATATCCAAATAAAGCTGATTCTGTACAAACGTGGGGATTGAGCATTTATCGCAACCGCCGCCTCACAAATGAAATCACTTCTTTTTCTCCTTATCCCCGGGCGTTCACTTCGTTAAGAATGAATTATGCCGGCATTCTCAAAAACCTGAAACCGCCACCACCGAAAACGAACATCCGTTTTGAACCCTATGTGCTTTCGTCTTATGATCATTATAGAGGATATGATTCTTCAGTAAAAGTATCAGAAACAAACTTCAAAGCGGGCGGCGATGTGAAATGGGCTATTGATCCCAACTCCATTCTAGACCTCACTGTTAATACAGATTTTGCACAGGCGGATGTGGATCAGCAGGTGAATAATGTGACCAGGTTTTCTGTTTTCTTTCCAGAAAAAAGACAGTTCTTTTTAGAGAATGCTTCTTTATTTGGAGTCGGTGTTTCACAAAGCGCTGATGGCTCAGGCGGACAAATGCACATTCAACCGTTTTTCAGCAGGAGTATTGGGCTGGATAGCCTGGGCACGCCTATTCCTATTGATGGAGGAGCCAGGTTTGTCCATCGCTCCAATCAAACAAATTATGGCGCAATTGCCATGCGACAAAGGGCTTCTGATAATAGTCCGGCTACCAATTTCTTTGTTGGACGTTACTCAGAAAACATCGGGGCAAACAACCGTCTTGGCGGTTTGGTAACAGTTAAGAATCAACCGGGTAATACAAACATTGTCAGCACCATCGATGGCTTTTTTCGTTTGGGAGAAACCAACTCGCTCAATACTTTGCTCATGCATTCCGATAATACACAAAAAGGCAAAAGTGGTGCAGCCGGAATCGCCCAATTTTTTCATTCCACCAATCACATGAAGATATGGTTTACTCAATCTTATGTAAGCAAAGACTTTGATCCGGAAATGGGTTTTGTTTCCCGCACCGATGTAATAGGAACTACCCCCGGAATGAACTGGTATTATCGTGGCAAACGGTTGCCTTTTAAAAAGATCCTTCGTGCTTTTGAACCAGGCTTTCTGCCGGAATTTTACTGGCAGGCTTCTACCGGTAAATCAATAGAACGTACGTTCACGCTGTTTCCTGTGTGGCTTAATTTTCAAAGCGGCGCCTATTTTGGTTACGCTTTTGCTCCTGCTTACCAACGTTTGACAGAGCCATTTGAGCCATTGGGAGTGACGATTGCGCCAGGTTCTTATTATTTTACCAATCAGCAAATCTATCTCAGTTCGGATCCATCAAGGATTATCAGCCTGATCGGAATTTATACATGGGGGCCATATTTTAATGGAAAGCTGAACAGCGGCAACTGGACGTTGCAATTTGCGCCAATTCCGCAAATGTCTTTTTCAGCAATATTCAACCGGAATCATTTTATGAACGTCGGAGAGCAGCTCACTTCTCAAACAATTGATCTTTATGGAGTGCAGGCGCGGCTGGCTTTAAATCCAAGAGTACAGCTGAATGGTTTTTATCAAAAAAATACCGCAAACAAAGCCGATAATTACAACATCCGGCTCTCATGGGAATACCAGCCTCTTTCCTACATTTACCTTGTGCTGAATCATTATGGGTTTACCAATATTCAATCAAAAACGCAGGCGGAGGATCATGCAATTGCTAAGATCAGTTTTTTAAAACAGCTTTAAAGTAACCGGTAATATTTTTCAGCAAACAAAGAAATAATACGTTTTTGTAAAACCTGTTTAGGTATATTTTTAAAGAAAAATAACTTTACAACTCTTCTTCCCGCTCCAGCATCAAAACGGCGCTTTGAGGTACGATAAAATATTTATCACCTTCATACATGACTTCTGTCGCCGCACCCATCAGGAAAATCGCCAGGTCGCCTTCTTTCGCCTGCAATGGAATGTATTTTATTTTTTCTTCCTCACCTTTCCACGGTTCATCTTCAACAGGCATCGGAATGGCATAACCCGGGCCGGCCTTGATCACATATCCCTGTTGCACTTTTTCTTTTTCCTGTACTCCCGGAGGGAGATAAAGGCCGCTGGCAGTTCTCTCGTCGGGTCGGGCAGGTTTTATGAGCAACCGGTCGCCAATTATGATGAGTTTCTTGAGTTTATTATCAATGGTAATGTGCATAATATTTTCTTTCTGCAAAAATAATGCGTTAATCGCGGAAGCTGAGGAAGACGATTCAGTACTTGTCATTTTATAAGAAGATTGATCTGCAGTAAATGAACAAATAATTACTTTTGATCCTTATCTTCATTTTGTGTTTTTCAACAGCCCTTTGCATTGAAAATCAAAATCCAATTACATGACTAAAAAATTATTGTTGATATTTCTGCAGTTTTGTTTAATAAGCTATCTTGTAAAAAGCCAAAGCACCACTGAAAATACCAGAACCAAACTGATTCCTGAAATTGATCGTATTTTAAACAGCCAGGTAACAGATAATAAAATTCCCGGCGCCGTAATTCAAATAAAAAAGGACGGGAAAATTCTTTATAAGCACGCCTATGGTTATGCGCAGAAATATGACATCAACCACAATCTGCTCAATCCGCCTGTGCCCATGAACACCGCCACGCTTTTTGACATGGCTTCTCTTACCAAGGTGATTGGGACTACTACTTCCATTATGTTACTGGTTGACAGGGGCCTTATCAACGTAAATGACCCCGTCGGAAAATACATCGCGGCTTTTGATACCGGCGCTAAAAAAGCAATAACGCTCAGGAACCTGCTTACACATACTGCCGGCCTCATTGAATGGTACCCGCTTTTTTATTTTTCTCATAACAAAGAAGCTACTTATAAACTGATAGGAGAATTGCCGCTTAAATATCCTGTAGGAAAGCAGCGCCGCTACAGCGATCTCGGATTTATTCTTTTGCAGGAGATCATTGAAAAGGTTTCCGGAATGCCGTTAGATCAGTTTGAAAAACAAAACATTTTTGTGCCTTTGGGAATGACACACACCATGTACAATCCGTTGCAACATGGAAGAACCACCAATATTGCCGCTACGTCCCTCGGTAATCCTTACGAAACGCGCATGGTGTATGACTCCTCTTTGGGCTATTCTGTAAAAGGACTTGACCCAAAGAGCTGGAACGGATGGAGAAAGTATGTGCTGAATGGAGAAGTGAATGATGGCAACGCCTGGTATGCCAATGGTGGCATTGCCGGCTCAGCGGGATTATTTTCTACTGTGGACGACATCCAGAAACTGGTGGACATGCTGATGAACAAAGGAAAAGTCGGGAATAAACAATTCATCTCCGCCCGCGTAATTGATTCTTTTTTTGTGAAAGATCAGTTCAATAATGGATTGGGCTGGATGATGGACACTACCGATTCTTTCATCAAAGGCGGCCCTGAAGGTACTTTTGGCCATACCGGTTTTACAGGCACTACCATTATGGTCGTTCCTAAATATAATCTCTCGATCATTCTTTTGATCAACCGCCAGAATATGGGATTGTTGAAAAGCGGTTATTATTACAATGTAAGTCCTGTGAGGCAGGAAGTTTTTGAGGCGGTGTTGAAGGACGTTCAATGAGGATGGTTACTTGTTATAAAACATTCATCCCGGATGTTACTTTAGATATGTAGATTTTTTCTGCTGAACCCTGTTTTATTTCTTTTCCGGCTTTATAACTTCAATCATTTCTGAAGGAATGGTTATACTGAAGATCGTCCATTTACCATAAACTGAGGTCACTTTTATTTCAAAGCCGAGAAAGGCTATAATGCTTTTTACAATAGATAGTCCAAGGCCATATCCTTCACTTTTGTCTTTTCCGGATTTGAAACGGTTAAATATGGATCCGATCTCCTCCTGTTTGATGCCAATGCCGGTATCTCTTATTTCCAAAACGTAAGGCTCGCCCGCAACGTAGTGGTCAAGCAACAGAATAGAACCGTTTTCTTTGTTGTACCGGATTGAATTATTGATGAGGTTGTACAACAATTGAAAGAACAAATCATGGTTCACTTTTTTCACCAGGATGTTCGGAGAAAGCTGGTTGGTGAAAGTAAGGCACTTTGTTTCCAGTCTCATCGAAAGTTCTTCCATTATTTCGGAAGATAGTTGGTGAATATTTACTGTATCCGATTTGATAAACTGGTCATTTTCGATGCGCGAAATATACAACAGTGAATGAACTATTTTTTTCAACCGGTTTACTGTTTTCATCATTGATGAAATTTTATCCTGTTGTTCTTCAGTGATATTTTCTTCCATCATCATGTTCTCCACATTGGTTTGTAAAATACTGATCGGGGTCATTAATTCATGAGAAGCATTGGAAGTAAACTCTCTTTCTTTATCAAAAGCTTCATGTATTTTTTTCATCAGGCCGATAAGTGAATCATCCAGCAATTTGAAATCAGTGGTGGAAGTTTTTATAGGCGGAAGTTGTTCTTTAAAAGGAAATTTTCGATTCAATAATTTGGTTTGGATGATCCTGCTCAGCGGCCGAAGCAGGATGTGAGTATAAACCAGGTCAATTATAATACTGAACAGGATCAGTGCAACTAAAATATAGAGTGTAAACCGACGCAGCAGCTTATTGTACTGGCTGATGGTGGCAGTCGTTTTGCCAATTTCAAGTATGTAATTTTTGTTCTCAGCGGAGATTTCATGAATGAGAATTCTATAGTTTAATGTATCCTTGCCAACGATGCGTTGCGAAGTTTCGATGGTGTCCTTCAGATGAGTGTCCTCTGCCGGCAACAAAGAAATATATTCTTCTTTAAGCATCGTATAACTTGCAAAAGCGCTGTCGCCCTGGAGGTAATAATCCACTCCGTTTTCAGAAATTACCGCAAGAACTTTTTTCTTTTGCTGATTCAAATAATAATTGCTGTATTGAAAACTTGCATAATTGACGAGCGAGGGCAGTAGCAGTACAAAAAGCGCTACGATCAACAATTTTGAAAGCGTAATAAAAAGTGTGAGCTTGGTCAGCAGTTTCAAAATATCTTACATTTTTATTTTATAACCGATTCCCCTCAGCGTTTGCAGCCAATCCACCGGTGCATGTGTGGCCATCTTTTTCCTGATATTTTTGATATGCACGTCAATATAATTCGAATCATAATCGTCATCTGAAAACGATCCCCAGATGTGTTCGCTTAATTGCATTCGTGTAAGCGGCCTGTTTTTATGAAGGATCATATAGCTCAGCAAATCAAATTCTTTTCTTGATAAATCAATTTCTTTTTCTTCAAACCTCACCGCGCGTTTATTTATATCTATATTAAAATCGCCCAATTGTATCATCGGGTCATTATTGCCCGATTTACGTCTTGAAATAGCCTGCATTCTCGACTGCAATTCCAGCAGGGAAAAGGGTTTTGGAAGATAATCATCTGCGCCAAGATCGAGGCCTTTTATACGGTCTTCCAGATTTCCGCTCGCCGTAAGAATGATGTACGAAGCATTCGGGCACATTTTTTTTGTTTCATTCAGCAGTTCCAGTCCATCATTATCGGGCAGGCCAAGATCAAGAAGAATAAAATCATATTCATTTTCAATCATCAATCTTTTCGCATCTGCTGCCGTAAAAGCTTTGTCGCAGAGATAGAAAGCCTTCTCCAGGAAGATCTTCATTTCACGCGCAAGTGATTTTTCATCCTCAATGATTAATACTTTCATGGTTTCAGAACTGGTAATAAAAGCTAAAAGTAAAAAAAGAATTTACATTACCGGCGCATGTTTGCACATGGTCACTTAACAAAGACAACTGGTAAGCTGCTTCTATAACATAATTTCCGCGGTTATATGCGAGTGGAAGTTTTAAGCTATAGGACAGAACATTAAAGGCGGTGGTTACAACTGTATCTTTGTGCTGATTGGAATTTGATCCTCCAAAAATGGGTATCGGTAAAATTCCCAATACACTATCCCGGATCTTTTTCTCTTTAATGTATGTTTGGTAAAAATGCTGCGTTCCTCCAACAATATTTGCCAAAGGGGTAATCGTAACCACATCTTTTTTGCCAAT
>JBQCFI010000125.1:0-2992 GCA_051959325.1 Ginsengibacter sp.
CGCCGACAGTCACCTTCTTTTCTCACCCGTCTCCACAGGAAACGCAATAAGATTAAACATTTCCCTCAACCGGCTCCTCACCCGCAGCCCATATTGCTTTTCAATTTCACTGCTGTTCAAATTAATTGTGAAGTGGGTTTGCATGCCAAAGGAGTGGTAATAATCATAGCGGCTGAGAATAATTTCTGCCATCACCTGGCAAGTGGCGCCATAGTGCTGCGTTTCATTTTCGAGGCCCAGGTCATCAAAGCAATAAATGATAGGATCAAACTTTTTTGGCAGAGAAGGAACCTTTGGGTGTAGCGGTGAATAGCAGTGTGCCCGTCGCGGCTGTGTTCAAACGAAATTTCATATTGGCAACATGATCGACAGGATAAAAAAGAAAGGTGATCTTTTTCAAGGAGTAATGGATGAAAAATCAGAATCAAAAATTCAACAATTTTAAATCAATTTTTATGAACGAAGAAACAGTTTTTACAGAGGAGCAAATACAAAAGTTAAAAGAGAAAGTTGAGGCCGTTGTCGGTGTTGAGCGAGGGAAAAGTGCGGTGGCTTCACCAACAACATGAATGGAGCCGTTGGTGAGGCGATCGCTGAAAGCCCACAGACAACACCCACTGCGGTGAGAATTTTAAAGGCTGTACTGTTAACTGCTTTCAGATTTTAAGAATAATGGTGAGAACATGAAGGCGAGGGTTAACAGAGGCAATTGAATCCGTTGTTGGCGACGGAAAAGTGCGGTGGCTTCACCAACAACATGAATTGAACGAAACCCTATCTTTGAATTCATATCAACTGCGCTGAATTCCATTAATTTGAGGCGTTGTGACGCCATCGCTTCAAAGCCTGCACTTAGCACCAACTGCAGTGAGAACTGTGTAAGATTATGCTGCAAAGCAGGGTACGATCGTTAAATTTACCAAAATAAAAATCCTTCTTATTTACCTGCCAACCGGACAGGCAGTAGGTTTACTGCCAGGCAATTTTTAGTCATCATGAAGTTTAAAACCCCTATTTTCACTTGTATGTTTTTATCTTCAATGGTTTTTTGATTTTTTCGTTTAAAAAAATGCTTTGAATTTATGAGAATCCATATCCTTACTTTCATGGTGATGTTCGTTTCATGTTCGGTCATTTGCAACGCACAATCCTTTTCAATTACAAATAATCCGGGGAATCAAACCGTTACCATTGGTAATTCCTCATTGAAGATGGTCTTAAATTACAATCATCAATGCAGCCTGTCTTCACTGGACGTAAATAAAGTAAATGTGATCGGTGGAACCAACGGATTATATTCAGAAATAAAAACCAAAGACAAAACATTCTCTACCCGGCAAGTGCAGCATTCGCCCAAAATAACAAGCTCCAAAAACAGGTTAGAAGTGAGCGACATTATTTACGGCGATGGTAACGTAGCCGTACACGAAAACTGGAAAATCATTGTCAGTGATTCCAATATCAAATTTTCAATCACCCGCACTTTTCCAAAATCATTCGAAGCAGCATCTGTTTCTTTTCCTGCAATGGAATTTAATCATATTAATACCTGGGAAGGCGCCTTCCAGGGTTTTGGCGGCATAGCGTGGTTTTATTTGTTCAATGAAAAACTAATGACGTATGGCGTTCATACCAACGAAGCTTCTTTCTGGAACAGCGCAAATAATAACGGGTTGCATGTTGTAGTCGATGCGCCGGGAAAACAGGTCGCTATGAAATATTCGCGTACTGAAGATGATAAATTAGATTACAGTATTGCTTTATCACAAAAGGAAATGTTGCCGCGTTATGATTCGGGTACGCACCGCCGCAGGTTTATCCGGAAGAAGACGGACGTGTGGGATGCGTTCAGGATCATGGCCGGTACTTCAACTGAAACCATTAACTTCTCGGCATTTAATTATTCAAAAAAATATGGCCGCGGCGAGTTTAAAGGCGTGAACGGAAAGCAGGTAACCTCAGTTTTAAACACCATTGCGCGCATGGGCGTGATCGACGCCAAACATTTTGGGGGAAATAGCTGGCATACGCCGTATGGGCCCATCTGCCTGCATGAACAATACATTGCGCAACTCGGCGTAGGCATCAATGATGCTCATTATCTAAATGGATATAAACAATGCCTCGATTTTTATCGCGATAATGCGATCAAACCAGATGGAAGAGTTTGGCCCCGTTGGGCTTATACCAATGAGGATGCCATGCCCGGTCAATTTACTGACAAAGGATTTTATGAAGCGCAATGGGGATACCTGCTGGATTCCAACCCGGATTATGTAAGTAATGTGTCGGATTTGTATAATCAAACGGGCGATATTGATTGGGTAAGAAAGCAACAGCAGGCTTGCGAAAAGGCGCTGGATTATTTATTGAAAAGGGATTTCAATGGCAACCATTTGGTAGAGATGATGAACGATAGTCACACGCAAAAAAGAAGCAGCGACTGGATCGATATTATTTGGGCATCTTATGAAAATGCTTTTGTCAATGCGAAATTATACCACGCCTTGGTTCTATGGTCTGACATTGAGAGGCAATTGGGAAACAAAGAAAAAGCGTTGTATTATTCCAGGTTCGCTGAACAACTAAAAATCAGTTTTAATAAAAGTGTTCACCACGGCGGCTTTTGGGATGAAGATAAAGGGTATTATGATTATTGGCGCGACAAAGATGAATCCATTCATGGCGATAATCTCGTAACACCGGTAAATTTTATGGCCATTGCTTACGGCATTTGTGATGATACCAGCCGCCGAAATTCCATACTTGAAAACGTAGAAGCTGAGATGCAAAAGGAGCATTTGTTTTTCTGGCCAATCAGCATGTTTCCTTATCAAAAAGATGAAGGAAAAGAATACCAGTTTCCGTTTCCTTATTATGAAAATGGCGATATCTTTTTATCATGGGGAAGCGTAGCCGTGCAGGCGTATGCTTCGTGGAAACCTGCTCTGGCTTTGCATTATATCAAAAATATCCTGAAGCAGGACAGTAT
>JBQCFI010000126.1:0-6298 GCA_051959325.1 Ginsengibacter sp.
AGTAACTCTTCCAAAAGAGTATGGGCCTTTATTTTCTTTACGCTGCTGCTGTTTAAAAGTAGTTACAACCGAATGCATCGCCTCATTCCAGTCTTTGTCAAACGGAGAAGTATCGCCGGTATCTTTCCAATAGTGATAAGCGAGACGAATAGGATAACATAAGGAATCTACTTCCCATTTTCGTTCATGCAATTCCGGTTTCATGGTCGTAATGTCTTTATCCCATTCACTTCCTGTATGCCCGTCATTAAATGCGTTTGCATAAGGATCAATAAGAATGCATTTTGTTTGCCGGTTGATAACACCTGCTATCAATTGTTGTAAATGTTTATCATCCTTCATCAACGGCAAATAAGGCCAAACCTGTGCACTGCTGTCCCGCAGCCACATTGCATGAATATCGCCGGTAATTACAAATGTATCCGGTTTACCATTGTTCATTTTAAAAAAAACAGTTGTGTCCAAAGTATTCGGGAAACAATTTTCAAAGAGCCAGGCAAGTTGCGGATCCTTAATTACTTTTTTCATTTTAGTAATTGTTGCTTCCACCGCCTCGCTCGTAAATTTTCTGTCAGAAAGCTTGGGGCGATTATCCGGTAATTCAGAAAGTAAACCTGCTTTTAAAATTGAGGGAGTGAATAGGCTAAGGCTGGCTGCGCCTGATTGATAGAGGAATGTCCTTCTTTTCATCCAAAAAATTTTGTTTAAAAATAAAAGGAAAAATAACACTAAAAAAGTCAAAAGATAAAAACTGGTTATTAAATGAAATATTTAACGGGCGAATTTCCGGTTAAATTGTTCATCAAAAAAAACGTTTTCAAAATCAATAAAATTATTCAGTTTTAGGGATGTGATATAGTTTCGTAATTAACTTTACAGCATATTTATTTGAATGGAACACAATCATTCCCATCACGATCACAGTCATATTGCCGTTCTCACAACGGTAAACAGTGCATTTATAATTGGCATTTCTCTTAATATATTATTTGTATTAGTTGAGGCTATAGTTGGATTTTCAATTCATTCGTTGTCATTACTTTCAGACGCCGGCCACAATCTGGCAGATGTCGGAAGTTTGGGATTATCCTTGTTGGCATTCAAACTTTTAAAAATAAAATCAAACAATAAATACACTTATGGTTATCGAAAAACCACCATTCTGGCCGCTTTGGCAAATGCCTTAATTCTATTAGTATCAATTGGAATCATTGGTTATGAAGCAATTCAACGCTTTGCTAATCCACCTGCGCTGCCCGGTAAAACCATAGCAATTGTGGCAGGAATTGGTATTATTATCAATTTCTTGACGGCGATTTTATTTTTAAAAAATAAAGAAAAAGATTTGAATGTAAAAAGCGCGTATCTGCACATGATGGCCGATGCACTGGTGAGCGTGGGCATTATGATTGGTGGTATTGTCATCTCTTATACGCATCTGTATTGGATTGATCCGGTGATTAGCCTTGTGATTGTTTTAGTTATTTTATTCAGCACCTGGACTTTGCTTAAAGAGAGCCTTGCACTCACTTTAGATGCGGTGCCTAAGGATATTAACCTGGACGAATTAAAAAATAATGCATTAAAAATTGATGGAATAAAAGGGCTTCATCATATTCATGTTTGGGCGATGAGTACAACGGAAAATGCGATGACTGCGCATTTGGTAATTGACAACCGTCAAAATAACGACGAGATCAGTATAATTAAAAATAATCTGAAGCATACGCTTCAACATTTCAATATTCAACACGTAACGCTGGAAACCGAATTTAGTAATGAAGATTGTAAGAAACCGGAATGCAGATAATGTGCTGATAAGCTCATTTGCCGATCTGGTAATGCATATCGATGATGCGGAGAATTAGAAAATGGCCTAAAAGTATGTTTGCTGATAGTAGCGTGGCAGGATCACGGATTTCCGATTTCAATGAATAAATTAACAAATTGAATGTCCGGATTAAAAAAAAATTAAACAACCATTTGCCAAATGAACAATTATATACCAATCGGATTATCCAGGTTCCTGTTTTTTTTAGAAAAGATAAAAACGATTTTAGAAAAAGCTGAATCAGCGCAAAACCCTGCCCTTGTTGCCTACACAGAAGACATGCGTACTCCGCTTTTTATGCTGGAAGCTTTAAGCAGACTTTATAAAAAAATCCATCCACATCAAAAACTAAAAAAATTAAACAAGCTTTTCAAAGATTTGGAAGACCGTTTCGGGGCAATAGATTATTACGACTCTTTTGCCAGAGAATTTGTAAATGACACAAGGATTCCCGAAGCAATAACAATTTATTTACAAAATAAAACAAGGAAAAAAACTGAAGAATTGAATAATGATCTGAAGAAACACAAATGGATTGGCAGCAATAAAAAACGTCTTGCAAAAATTACAAAGGACCTGGAAAAAATAAACTGGCTGAATGAAAGGGAGGATACTACTGCGATATTAAATGTGTACACAAAAAATATTGACAAAGTCATCAAAAGATATAAAATACCAAACCTTCAATTTTCAGATATTGAAAACGACGTGCATGAGTTGAGGCGCCAATTAAGGTGGTTAAGCATTTATCCACAAGCCTTACGCGGTTTGATGCAGTTGAAATCAAACGCAGAGGCACCGGATTTTTTAAATAAATATCTCACACCTGAAATTGTCAATTCTCTGTTTAATATAATGCCGGACGGCACTGGTTTACAACAACATATCTTGCTAAATGATCATTACTATTATGCATTAAGCTGGATGATTGCTGAACTTGGAAAATTGAAAGATAGTGGACTGAAAATTGTTATTATTGAAGAAAGTATTGCAAATGTGTATAAAACAAATGAAAAGACAGAACAACTGACTTATTCACTTTGCGGTGAAACACAAATGAAAATTCCGCAGATTTTGACCTATTCAGAACAAATTACTCAGACTTTTCTTGATGAAAACATTTTAGAGAATTTAATTTACAAAAAATAAATCAAAGAAATATGTTTGCAAAAATTGGAGCAATAGCAGTGGCAATAATTTCTGTGTTTGGGGCGATGCTTTATAAGATTGTTTATAAAGCGCGCAACTCCGAACATGACAATGAACATAACAAAGGAATCCATGGCTGATACTTTTACGAAAAACATGAATTGCCATAATTTATTGGTCTATTGTTTGAGAAATCAGGTATGTTTTTTGTAAAATCAAAAATCAGATAGTCACTTTGCCACTTCAGAATTTCCACAATTTTAAAATGTATTTTGGCAAATTCTTTTGCCAGCTTTAAAAAACCACTTTATGTTACTTCAGTTATTAAGAGTAAAAATTCAACAACTAATTGTTACCGAAAGTTCGGAAAGTTATCCCGGAAGCATCGCGCTGCCCGATGAATTGATAGAAGTTTCCGGCTTAAAATTATTCGAACAGGTTTATGTAAATAATATCACCAACGGCAACCGCATCATGACCTATGTCATCAGGAGTAAAAAACCTGGTTTTGTTTCTTTGAACGGTGCAGCTTCTAAAAAATTTAATAAAGGCGACAAAATTCATGTGCTTTCATTTGGGTATTTTGATTCCGAAAAAGAAGCACAGGATTTTCAACCAACAATTGTACATGCCGATGAAAATAACCGATTAAAGGAAGTAAAAAAATATACTTTTTAGAAATAACCTATTGAAAAAATTAACTCAAAAATTAATCAGCTGGCAGCATTGGCCCTTCTTTCCATTTTATTTTCCTGTTTCTTTTGTTTGGCTCTGGTATTGTCTTCGCAGCGGCTCGTTATGGTTTTTTAGCACATCTAATCCTACCCTTACTTTTGGTGGATTTGAAGGGGAAAGCAAAGATGAAATGTATCATCTTCTAGCGGCGGAAAACTATCCGAAAACAATTTATCTAAATCCTGAAAATTCTTTTTGCCATGTTTGTGAAAAAGTGAAAATGAATTCTTTTTCTTATCCTTTCATTGTGAAGCCAAACACAGGAATGGCCGGCATTTTGTTCAGAAAAATTGACAATGAAAGCCAACTTAAAATTTACCATCAGTTAATGCCTGTTGATTATATTATCCAGGATTATATCGATTATCCTTTGGAGGTAAGTGTTTTTTATCACCGCTATCCTGAAAATAAAACCGGAACAATTTCCGCACTTTTTTCAAAAAAATTGCCATCGATAAAAGGCGATGGCGTTTCTTCAATCGGAGAACTGGTGAAGAAAAATAAACCGGAAATTAAAGAAGAAATAAATAAACTTCCAACCGAAAAACTGGCAGAGATCTTAGTAAAAGATGAAGTTTTTTATTTATCGTTTGTGGGTAACCGTTATCATGGAACCACTTTTCATGACTTGTCTGATCTAATCGATAAAGATCTGCTTGATGTTTTCGACAACATCAGTCTTACAAACGATTTTTGTTACGGGCGTTACGATATTAAATGTCAATCCATTGAAGATTTAAAAAAAGGACAAAACTTTTCTATCCTTGAATTTAATGGAGCGGGTTCCATTCCGAATCATATTTATACCGGAAGATACAATTTGGCAGGAGCTTATAAAGAGATTCTGAAACACTGGAAAGCGTTATACGAAATAAGCAGTTATAACCATGAACACGGAACGCCCTATTGGGGATTTTCAAAAGGTCTTGTTTTTTTAATAAATGCCAAAAAGCATTTCAGGGCATTGAAAAAATGCGATGAAAAGATCGAACAAAAGATGGGAACGATAAAGTAAAAAATGAAACAGTAAAACAACTTTGAAAGAGTATTTCTGTTTTCAAAAACTGAAACAGAACTGAAAAAATTTCGACTTTCTACTCAAAATACTTCAGCATTTTTTCTTTGATCTTTACAGGCATCTCTACACGTTTCATCGTTTTGGCATCCATAAAATATAACGTTACATCGCCTACATTCAGCAACTCATTTTTCTCATTAAAAATCTCACTGTGAAAAACAATTTTGTGATGCAAAGGCATTTCTTTGACAGTGGTAACAACGGTTATCAAATCATCGTATAAAGCTGGTCGAATAAACCTGCTATGAATTTCCGTAACCGGCATGATCACTCCTGTCGCTTCTACTTCTTTATACGTCAAACCGAGGCTGCGTAAAGCTTCTGTTCTTCCAATTTCATAAAATTGCGCGTAATGGCCATGATATACCAAACCCATCTGATCAGTGAGTGCGTAGTGAATTCTTATTTGCGTTTTGGAAGTAAACAAATTTTTATTTGACAGGTTTAGATGCGTAAAATTGTTTAAAAATGCTTCGATGATACAACACAGTCTTCCTCTATTTTCCCATCATACCATCCACACTTATTCTTCCCGGGCCGCATAACAAAATAGTAAGTGTAGCCGCCAGATAAACCATTCCCCTTTCACCAGCGTCAAAAATCTGACCATGAGAAGCAACAAATACAACCACACCCATTCCGATAATTATCGGAATACAAGCTAAGCGGGTAAACAATCCGAGGATCAATAAAATCCCACAGATCAGTTCTGCAAAAATGATGAGCGAAAGAGAAGCCGTCGATCCAAGATGTACAAAATTCATAAACTTATATCGAAGGCTATTGAACTTGATCAGTTTGGCATATCCGTGACTTGCAAGAAGAAGCCCGGTTGCAATTCTTAAAATCAACATTCCTAAGTTAAAAGCGCCCTTCGAATATTTTGTGGAAAAGAATTTACTCATTATCTATTTTACAATTGTATTAACAAAGATTTGTGCAATTTAAAGTGTTTTTATTTTCGTTCAAATATTTTTGATAAACTGATTACTGGAATGGTGTTTGTACTTTTGCGCGAAGTAAAATTTTTCTTTCCGGATTCAACGATTTGTTTTTTTTTAATTCAATCATGCAAAATTAAAATCCTAAAATTGATGACGCGTTTTTTTCTTCCGATTGCACTTCTGCTTCTTTCTGTTTCCTGTTTTTCACAAGCCAACTATAATGTAACAGATCCGGAGAAAAACTTTAAAGAGGCAAGGGAATATTTCATTAAAGGAGAATACACTCTTGCTTATCCGTTACTGAAACCCTTGCTGGACAAGTATCCTGACAATACGACCAGCAGCCATGCCTATTTAAACCAGTATATTGAATACTTTTATATCGTTTGCGAATTAAAACTGAATCACGAAATTGCTGCAGACGAGGCAAAGCGCTTTATAGATGCTGCAAACAATGAACCGCGTCAGCAATTGATGAGCTTTCATCTGGCACAGTATTATTTTACCAGGAATGATTATGCACGCGCTATTGTTTATTATGAAAGAGCAGGGTATAATAAT
>JBQCFI010000127.1:0-4434 GCA_051959325.1 Ginsengibacter sp.
AAAATCACGCTATTGCCGGCGTTATCAGGATTTTAAAAATGATTTATTTTTTTTGAATTTTATTTCACAGATGTAAAAACAGTAATTTTTTATTTTGCAGTTGCTGAAATTAAATCAGATAAATCATGTATTTTTAATCAAATGATAAAACAACTATTGAATTTACTTTTATGCCCCTTAAGCAAATAGACCACGGAAGTAAAGAATATGAGCAGATGATTAAATTGCGCTTTGAAATTTTGCGCAAGCCACTCCATCTGGATTTTTCAAAAGAAGAACTGGAAAAAGAGAAACATGATATCCTTATCGGCGCTTTTGAGGATGATAAAATGCTGGGTTGCTGCCTGCTTACAAAAGTAGACAAACATTGCGTAAGGCTGCGCCAGATGGCAGTTCAGAATAATTTGCAGGGAAAAGGAATTGGTGCCAGCCTGATGAATTTTGCCGAAAATGTAGCCCGCGATCACGGTTATAAAAAGATAATCATGCACGCGCGGAAAACCGCGACCGGTTTTTACGAAAAATTGGGTTATACCGTCGCCGGAAAAGAATTTATTGAAATTTCTATTCCACATCTGGTGATGGAGAAGAAATTAAGGTTTTAGACAAAAATTTAAATAATTAACACAGCAGATTTTATTTGAAAGAAAATGAGAAAATGGTTTATTTGTTTCTTTACTGGATTCGATAAACTAAAAGTGAAGTTTAATAATCACAACTAATTCCTCCTTTTTCCCTACACTTTTTGATTTGTCAACTGTATCGTCAAAAAGTTTGCATAAATCAGAACAATAATACAATCGAAATATATCGGGAACCCGGCATTATTTATATGCCTTAATATCAATAATTGTATCACAGAAAGAATATTCCTTTGGCTCGTTGCTGCTGATAATCAACAAACGGTTTTTACAAAATTGTTCTATTAAGCGATGATACAGGGAAACGCCTTCTGCATCGAGGTTGGTAAGCGGTTCATCCAATAAAACAATGGGTACATTACTAAAAATTGCCTGCGCCAGTTTCACCCGTTGTTTCATGCCGCTGCTGAAATAACGGATTTGTTTGTGTGCGGCATTTTCAAGAGAAGATAAATGAATAATTTCCTTTGTAGTCACCGTTGAAAGCCATCCTTTCATTTTATCATGAAATACAAAAAATTCAGTTAAAGTCAGTTCTTCAATCGTGTCCAGGTAGGGCGCAGCAAAAGATATTTTCTGAAAAACTCTATCTGCTGAAAAGTGTTTTCCATGTAGCAGGTAATCAATCTTTCCTTCGTTGTAAACGGCAGAACCGGAAATAAGCTGTAACAAAGTAGATTTACCAGAGCCATTTGGTCCGGTTATCGCATAATGTTTCCCATTTTCAAATTGAAAATCAAGGTTCCGGAAAACCCAATCCCTGTTGAAGCGTTTGCCAAGATTTGTTAGATTAATTTCCATATAATAATTAGCTGATCCGCTAATTAGCTAAATAGCCAATTTTCTAATTCTCCTCCAAATTCTCTTTGGAAGACACTTTCAAAATCCCCCGTTTGCTCGCTTTTATAAATTCCAGAATTTCTGTTTTCTCATCAGATTCAGGCAGTTCTTTTTCTATAATTTGTGTGGCCTGGGTAATATTTAATCCGCGCAAATAAATGTTGCGGTAAATTTCTGAAATACCATTGATTCTCTCGGATGTAAATCCACGCCGTTGCAAGCCAACTGAATTCACTCCTGCGTAAGACAGAGGTGAACGTCCGGCTTTAATATAAGGAGGTACATCTTTTATAATTTCTGTTCCGCCTGCAATGTATGTATGAGCGCCGATTTTTGAAAACTGAATCGCCGCTGCCATCCCACCAATGATCGCATGATCTCCGATTTCGACATGCCCTGCAAGCTGTACAGAATTGGCAATAATTACGTAATCGCCGAGGATACAATCGTGTGCAATATGAGAATAAGCCATCAACAAACAATTACTTCCTACCACCGTTTTCCACTTATCTTTTGTTCCGCGGTTCACGGTTACGCATTCTCTTATAGTGGTATTATCACCGATTTGTACAATGGTATCTTCGCCATTAAATTTCAAGTCCTGTGGAATGGCGCCGATCACAGCTCCCGGAAAAATTTTACACGATTTTCCGATAATAACTTTTTTCATAACTACGGCTCCGGACATAATGTGTGTGCCGTCGCCAATTTGTACATCACCTTCAACTACTGCAAAAGGGTCAACAATAACATCCTTTCCTAATTTAGCGTTTGGGTGGATATGTGCTAGGGGGCTTATCATATTATTAGTTAGGACGTTTTACAATTTGGGCAACTAAAACCGCTTCTGTTACTACTTTATCTCCGACATAAACGGTTCCTTTCATTTCGCAGATGCCCCGCCTGATTGGGTGCAATAATTCCATTTTTAAAATGAGCGTATCACCCGGAACTACTTTTTGCTTGAATTTACAATTATCTATTTTGAGAAAATATGTATCATACTTTTCTTCGGAATTCTGCGGGATGGCAATAAAGCCGCCGGTTTGGGCAAGGGCTTCAGCCAACAAAACGCCGGGCATTACTGAATTACCAGGGAAATGCCCTTGGAAAAACGGTTCATTGTAGGTGACATTTTTTATTGCTACAACATGCGTTTCGGTCAGTTCAATTATTTTATCAACAAGCAAAAACGGATAGCGATGCGGCAATGTTCTCTCAATATCCTGTATATCCAATATTGGAGGAACATTTGGATCATACTTTGGAATTTCCTGCCGGTGCTTATATTTTCTGATATGCTCTTTTATTTTTTTTGCAAACTTAATATTCGAAGAATGGCCAGGCCGGTTTGCAATAATATGGGCTTTAAAAGGATAACCAACCAATGCCAGATCTCCTACTACGTCCAAAAGCTTATGCCGCGCCGGCTCATTTGGAAAACGAAGTGTGAGATTATTTAAGATACCTGCCTCACTTACTTTAACATCATCTTTATGAAAAACTTTTGAAATCCTTTTTACCTGTTCCTCATCTACCGGTTTATCCACTACCACAATTGCATTATTAATATCTCCACCTTTTATCAGATCATTTGCAACTAACTGTTCCAGTTCATGAAAAAAACAGAATGTACGGCTGGGCGCAATGTCATTTTTAAATTTACTGATGTTGTTCAAATCGGCATGTTGTGTTCCAAGGATCGGAGAATTAAAATCGATTAACGTATTGATCCTGTAGCCATTATACGGCAAAGCAACCATTTCTACTTTCTTCGCTTCATCTACAAAAGAAATGTTGTGTTGTATGGTGTAATAAATTTTTTCTACATTTTGTTTTTGAACACCAGCTTTCGAAAGATGTTCAATAAAAACCTCTGAACTTCCATCCAAAATCGGAACTTCGTCACCGTTTATTTCAATCAACGCATTGTCAATCTGCATCCCTGTTAATGCAGCCATCAAATGTTCTATGGTACCGACTTTCGCTCCGTTCGCTTCAATTGTAGTACTGCGGTTTGTTTCAATCACATTATCCACATCCGCTTTTACTATTGGTTTTCCCGCAAGGTCAATCCGTTGAAAGTTAATACCGGTATTTGGTTCAGCTGGTTTAATTTGAATGGTAACCGACTGACCGGTATGAATTCCGGCTCCAGAAATTGTAACAGCTTCTTTTAAAGTATGTTGAAAGTTGATTTCTTTTGAATTAAAAGGTTGCTCCATGGGCACGAAAGTATGAAAAGTAATTCTTTAAATTATGCAGCCAGTATTGGAAAATAAAATTTTTTAATAAAGATTAGAAAAAGCAGTTATTTCTCATTCTGCTACCCTTTCTTTTTTTAATTGTTCAATGGTTTGTTCCAGCTGTTTGATCCTTTTTTCTAACTCCGGCAAATTCCTGCTGAGGATCTGGCTGCGAAGGGCATGGCCATAATCATAAGCCGGCGAGCCGGTAACAGCAGTATTTGGAACTTTTATAGATTTTGCCACACCACTTTGCGCATTGATCTTTGTTCCATCAGCAATAACAATGTGACCTACAATTCCTGCCTGGCCGCCGATCATTACATTTTTTCCAATTTTCGTGCTTCCGCTCACTCCTGATTGCGCTGCAATTACCGTATTCATTCCTATTTCCACATTATGAGCAACCTGGATTAAATTGTCCAGCTTCGCGCCGTCTTTTATCATGGTAGAACCCAGGGTTGAACGGTCAATAGTGGTATTAGCGCCTATCTCTACATTGTCTTCTACAACTACATTTCCTATCTGTGGAATTTTTTTGAAACTTCCATCTGCCTGCGGTGCATATCCAAACCCATCACCCCCGATCACACATCCGGCATGAATACACACATTTTTTCCGATAACACAATCATGATGGATTTTTACGCCCGGGTACAAAATACTGTTTTCGGCTACAGTTACATTATCGCCTAAATAAACTTGCG
>JBQCFI010000128.1:0-9483 GCA_051959325.1 Ginsengibacter sp.
TAACGTAAAATTTATAAAAAAACCCGTGATTTTTTCACGGGCTTTTTTTGATACTTAATTCAACCGGTAACCAAGCCGGAAGTTTATCAAGCCTACTGATCCATTCTTACTGTAACCATCATAAGATCCGCCGAGCTCCACGCGCCGGGAAGCATCGAACCCAAGCCCAAAAGAATAAGCAGTGGTTGTAATGCTTGATGTGCCCGGGTTTGAAATAAATCCGGCACCGATTTTACCACCAACGAAAAATTTTGAGGAAGGATAATAACGAAGACCAATCCTTAATGGCAGAAGATTGGTTGTAGCATCTTCTTTGGATTTTGAAAGCAAAGCTGTGTAACCAAAATCGCCGGTAAGAGCCGCCTGGTTTGAAAGCATATAAATGCCGGTTAAATCAACCCCAAGACCAATTGAAGTTCCATTCAGGTTATGAACCGGAACACCGAGATCAATTCCTCCCTGAACATGAAACGAATTTTGAGCCTGTGAAGTAAAAGAAGTGAAAAAAATAATCGTTGCAAAAAATGCTGTTTTCATGGTTGTTTTTTTATAGTACGAATTTTAAAAACGCAATATTAGGAAAATAAATTGAGGAGAAATTCTTGGTAATGATAGTTTATGAAGTAATTTTTTCTTAGTAGAAAAAGATATAAACGACGGCCCCTGCGAGCCTTTATTATCAAAAATTACAGAAGCATTATAAAAGGAAAATGACCAAAATTTGTTTGTTTGCTGTTTGGAGTTTTTTCCAGAATTATTTGACCATTCCTTTTATCTCCTGCAATTTTAATAATGCCTCTACAGGAGTTAAACGATTGATATCAACGACTTCCAGAATTTTACGAATGTCTTCAAACGCTTGAGAATGTGCATCAAAAATACTGAGTTGCATTTGCGGCGCATTTAGTTGGCGCAGATGATCTTTGATACTCTTTTGATTTTTTTTCACCGGTTCATTTGATGAATCCTCTTCAGTTTTAGGAGAATCAACATGCTTGGTTTCCAATTGTTTTAAAATTTCATTCGCTCGGTCGATTAGCGTTGGCGGCATTCCTGCCATTTTTGCCACATGAATACCAAAGCTGTGAATGCTTCCACCAGGAACGAGTTTCCTTAAAAAAATAATTTTATTTCCCGCTTCTTTATTCGTGATGTGAAAGTTTTTTACGCGTTCAAATTTATTTTCCAGTTCGTTTAATTCATGATAATGCGTCGCAAATAATGTCTTCGGCGCATGCGCAGAATGATGTAAATATTCAACGATGCTCCATGCTATGGAGATGCCATCATAAGTAGATGTTCCTCTTCCGATTTCATCGAGAAGAATTAAACTTCGCGGACTGATATTGTTGATGATACTTGCAGTCTCATTCATCTCCACCATGAAAGTACTTTCGCCGCTGCTCAGATTATCACTTGCTCCAACTCTTGTGAAGATCTTGTCTGTCTGCGGAATCCTTGCTTCTTCCGCAGGCACAAAACTTCCCATGTGAGCCATCAGTGTAATCAAAGCCGCCTGGCGAAGAATGGCGCTTTTACCGCTCATATTTGGGCCGGTTAAAATGATAACTTGTTGCGATTGCGGATCTAAAAAAATATCGTTTTCAATGTAAGTTTCTCCCTGGGGCAGATTTCTTTCTATCACCGGATGGCGGCTTTGTTTCAGCTCAAGCTCAAGGCCGGTGTGCAGTTCGGGCTTTTTGTATTTAAAATGCAACGCGTTATACGCAAAACAAATAAGACAATCGAGCACCGCAAAAACATGTCCATTCAATTGCATCGGCGCAATGTAATCCTGCAACTCATTTAATAATTGTTCAAAAATATTTTGCTCAAGCGAAAGAATTTTATCTTCGGCGCCCGTAATTTTTTCTTCATATTCTTTCAGCTCGGGAGTAATATATCTTTCAGCGTTGGTCAACGTTTGTTTGCGTATCCAGTTTTCAGGAACTTTATCATTATGCGTATTCGTCACTTCCAGGTAATATCCAAACACATTATTAAAACCAATTTTCAAGGAAGAAATTCCTGTTTGCTCTGTTTCTTTTTGTTGAAGTTTTATTAAATGTTCTTTACCATTCGTTACAATACTTTTTAATTCATCCAGTTCTTCATTCACTCCTGAGGCGATCACATTTCCTTTGGAAACTGCTACTGGCGGGTTTTCTATAATTTCCTTAAAAATTTTGTCAGCGATATATTTGCAAGGATTCAGTGAGTCGCCCAGCCTTTTTAGATATTCATTTGAAGAAGTTTCACACCAATCTTTTATTTGTGCTGCAAGTTTTAAACCTTTGCCAATATGCAACACTTCTCTTGCATTTATTTTCTTTAAAGGAATTTTACTTACCAATCTTTCTATATCTCCGGCCTGTTTTATATTCTGGGAAATTTTTGTTTTTTCTTCGGGAGATTTTATAAAATATTCAACCAGGTTTTGCCGCTCTTCAATTAAATTAATATCCGTCAAAGGCAATAACATCCAACGTTTCAGCAATCTTGCCCCCATTGGAGAAACCGTGTTGTCCAAAACTTTTAAAAGAGAGCTGTTGCTTTCATTGCCGCCCAATAATTCAAGATTACGAATCGTAAACCGATCCATCCATAAATAATCTCCTTTATCAATTCTTTGCAAAGAAGTGATGTGTTGCAGATTGGGATGCTCGGTATCTTTTAAATAATGAAGAATAGCGCCGGCAGCAATGATCCCGGTTTTCATATTCTCTACACCAAAGCCTTTCAGGCTCTGCGTTCCGAAATGTTTTAATAAAGTTTCATGCGCATATTGTTCCGTAAAAATCCATTCATCTAATGTGTATGTATAAAATTTACTGCCGAAATAACTTTTAAAATTCTTTTGCTGATTCCTTTGAAAAATTACTTCAGCAGGATTGAGACTTTGCAACAATTTATCTGCATATTCTTTATCGCCTTCTGCAATAAAAAATTCGCCGGTAGAAATATCGAGAAAGGAAATTCCTGCTTTCTCCTCGATGATATGAAGGCCACACAAAAAATTATTTTGATTGTGCTCGAGCAATTTATCATTGGTTGCCACACCCGGAGTAATCAATTCGGTAACGCCCCGTTTCACGATTCCTTTCACCAGTTTTGGATCTTCAAGCTGATCACAAATCGCCACACGAAAACCGGCTTTTACCAATTTGTGTAAATACGTATCCAGCGCGTGATGGGGAAATCCTGCAAGTTCCGGCGCTGTTGAAGAGGCATTGTTTCTTTTGGTAAGTGTAATCCCTAAAACCCTTGAAGCGGTGATCGCATCCTGTCCGAAAGTTTCATAAAAATCACCCACACGAAAAAGCAAAACCGCATCGGGATATTTCGCCTTGATGGCATTGTGCTGTTTCATTAAAGGAGTATCTGGAGAGGACATGAATTTGAAGTTGCTAATGTGCTGTTTTGCTAATTGGTTATTTTTGCAAATTAATATTCTTTTCATGAGAAAACTAACAATGGAAGAATTGAACCGGAAATCTGTGGATGAATTTAAAGGATCCGAAAAAAATAAAGTAGTTGCAGTTCTTGAAAATATTCGAAGCGCTTATAATGTGGGAAGTGTTTTTCGCACGGCAGATGCGTTTTTAATTGAATCGATTTATATTACTGGTTATACTGCAAAACCGCCTCACAAAGAAATTACCAAAACTGCGCTGGGAGCGCAGGAAACGGTGGATTGGAAATATTTTCCTGCTACAAAAGAAGCAATCGAAGCACTCAAAAAAGATGGTTATAATGTGTTTGCAGTGGAGCAGGTAACGAATAGTATCTCATTAGAAAAAATTCATAATCTATCCGTTGAAAAAATCGCATTTATTTTTGGCAATGAAGTCAGCGGCGTCGAACATGAAACGATTTCTTTATGTGATGGTTGCGTGGAGATTCCACAGTTTGGAATGAAACATTCTCTGAACATTTCTGTAGCTGCAGGAATCGTTTTGTGGGAAGCAGTGAAAAATAAAAAGTAATTAATGGAAAACAAAGTTGAAAATATGAGTAGCATTTCAAGAGTTGGAACAATAAAAAATTATTTTTCTCTCGTCAAATTTGCTCACACCATTTTCGCAATGCCTTTTGCATTGATTGGGTTTTTTTATGGATTGAAAATGATTGATTACGAATTAAGCCGGCCCTGGTGGCTGCTTTTCATTCTTGTTGTTTTGTGTATGGTTTTTGCGAGGAGTGCTGCAATGGCTTTCAATCGGTGGCTCGATGCAGAGTACGATGCAAAAAATCCAAGGACATCAATTCGTGAAATTCCAGGTGGAACTATTTCGAAAAAAAATGCGATGCTCTTTGTGATTTTTAATTGCATTGCATTTATCATTTGTACTTTTTTTATCAACATGCTTTGTTTTTTTTTAGCTCCGATTGCTTTGTTTGTGATTCTGTTTTACAGCTACACAAAAAGGTTTACAGTTTTGTGTCACCTGGTGCTTGGTCTTGGTTTGAGCCTTGCTCCGATTGGCGCTTACATTGCCGTTACCGGAAAATTTGCGATCGTCCCAATCCTTTTTTCATTTGCCGTTTTGTTTTGGGTAAGTGGTTTTGATATTATTTATGCGTTGCAGGATGAAGAGTTCGATAAAGAAAATAATTTGTATTCCATTCCTTCATTTATCGGGACAAAAAAAGCTTTGCGTGTGAGTGAGTTGTTGCATTTTTTGTCGGCATTATCTGTAATTGCTGCCGGAATGATTGGCCATTTTTCTGCAATGTATTGGAGCGGAGTTGTGGTGTTTGCTTTCTTTCTTTTTTACCAGCACACGTTGGTAAAACCAAAAGATCTTTCGAAAGTGAACAAAGCTTTTTTCAGTTCCAATGGCATCGCGTCGGTCGTTTTTTGTGTTCTTGTTTTATTCGATCTTTTCATGAAGTGGTAATTTTTTTTCAGTAAACCAACAAATAAGATGGATTTTTATCTTTTCAAAAACTAAACTTTCTAAACTTATCTAAACTCATTGGAAAAATCATGTCCCGCATTCTCTGCATCGACTTTGGGAAAAAACGCACAGGCATTGCCGTTACGGACCCTTTGCAAATAATCGCGACAGGATTAACGACTGTTGATTCTCATGAATTAATTTCTTTTCTAAAAAAATATTTTCAGCAGGAAGAAGTGGAATTAATTGTAATTGGTGAACCTAAAAACCTGGATGATTCTGATACACATGCAACGCCTTTGGTGAATGCGATCATTAAAAAATTAGAAAAAGAATTTCCAAAAATTCCAATCAAAAAAGTAGATGAACGATTCACTTCCAAGATGGCGAAGCAGGCAATGATCGACATGGGCATGAAGAAAAAAGATCGTAGAAACAAAAGGACGGTGGATGAAATAGCCGCTACGATTATGTTGCAGGAATATATGGGCAGTGGATCATTTTGAAATTCGGAGTTTTCATGCAGTTTCGCCGATAGATGATCGTTATTTTTTTTAGATCTTTATCACTAATTTCATCATCTAAAACCTACGTCAATAAAAATAATTTATCATAAAAATCAAAGAAAAATGAAATACATCTCCTTACTTCTCTGTACCGGATTTTTTTTATTTTTAACTCCTTCCATTAAAGCTCAAAAAGATTCTGTGAAAGAATTAAATCAAACAAACGACTGGCCTAATTTGCGGCGTTACCGGAGTGAAAACGCAAAACTTACTGCTGCTTCTGCACGTGAAAACCGGGTGGTCTTTATGGGCAATTCAATCACTGATGGCTGGATCAATGCAAGGCCGGAATTCTTTTCAAAAAATAATTATCTCGATCGTGGGATCAGCGGGCAAACCACTCCGCAAATGCTGATCAGGTTCAGGCAGGATGTAATTGACCTGCATCCAAAAGCGGTGGTAATTTTAGCGGGTATCAACGACATTGCAGGTAACACAGGCCCCTCCAGCCTTGAGATGATTGAAGACAACCTTGCTTCTATGGCTCAACTCGCGAAAGCGAATGGTATCAAAGTGGTCATGTGCTCGGTACTTCCGGCATATTCTTTTCCATGGCGGCCCGGTATAGATCCTATTCAAAAAATCATTGAATTGAATAGATGGATCAAAGACTTTGTGAAAAAAAACAACCTTGTTTATGTGGATTATTATGATGCGATGGTGGATGAAAGAAAAGGTTTGCCGGAAAAGTATTCTAAAGACGGTGTTCATCCAAATGCTGCCGGCTACCAAATAATGGAGCCACTGGTAGAGAAAGGAATTGCAAAAGCCCTTTCAAAAAAATAAAAACAATCATAGAGCTTGTTGTAAATTCGAATAAATAGGCTTGGCTGTATCTCCTCCTTGTGCTTTTCGGCTAATTAAAATGTTACGAAAAGGCAACGAGAACTGCATATTGATCATTTACCTAAAAAAATAAAAATAATCTAACTCTGAGGCTGATTAAACATTTTTGAAACGCTTTACAAGGTTTCTTAAAGCAGGTTAGCAAATGAACAAATAAGAAGGATTTATCTTTTCCAAAAAAAGATTTTTTTCAATGCAACAAAAACTATCTTTGGCTTGTCCTATCTGCTACCATTCTTATCACGTTTTAATTCACTAATAGTATCAGCCTAAAATAACTAATTTGATGAAAATTTTATTGTTCCTGATAGCCTCGTTCTTTGGTGCAAGTTTTTCTTATTCACAAAGTTCACAAAACGATTCTCTTTCAGATTTAAAAATTAAAGATGCCATTGATCTGTACAATCATTTCAGCGCAGATAATGCTCCTGTATATAATGGTAGTGCATACATTTATTTGACTTATAAAATGGAAGGAGATCCATATTTTATAACCGGCGATTTTACTGACGGTGGGGTAAATTATTCCGGTCGCAAATATGATTCGGTTCTTTTGATGTTTGATCTTGCACGCAACCAACTGGTTATTTTGGCTCCCGATAAAATATCATCGATCATTTTGGAAAATGATTTAATTGACAGTTTTAGTTTGCACGGTCATTATTTTATAAAACTTTTACAGGATTACAAACAAAATTTAAACAATTCAGGCTTTTATGACCTCTTGTATAATGGCCACATCCAGCTGCTTGTCAAAAGAGCAAAAATTATCGATGAACAAATAAAAGATAATGGAGTGGTCAGAATATTTTCTGCTAAAGACCGGTTTTATGTACATAAGGACAGTCTTTATTATTTGGTAAGCAATAAAAAAGATGTGCTTCATTTATTTAAAGATAAAGCTCATGATATAAAGAAATATATGCGAAAACACCACCTTAAACTCAGGCGTAAAACCTTTGAAGAGCCGATGGTGAAGGTTACAGAATTTTATGACCAACTAACTCATTAATATGAAAAGTGGAATCTTTTTTATTCTTTTTTTATGTGTGCTGTTTTTCTCCCAAAACACTTTTGCACAGCAGCCTGAACACCTGGTTACCGGCAATTTCCATGAAGTGACTTTTAATGAATTTGTACAAAAAGTAGAAGCACAAACCGATTATCATTTTTTTTATGACGCTTCACAATTTGATAGCATCAGCATTACCATTTCTGTGACTAATGCACACCTTCAGTCGGTTTTGGATAAAATATTCAGTAATACCAGCTGGCATTATTTTATTGATAAAGAAAATCATGTTTTTGTAACAAAAGGTTTTGTTCTTTCCGCTAATCTTCCATACGGATTTTTTACAGGTGAGAAAGATACCGCTTCTTTGATTGCGAATAATAACGTCGGCACCCCTGGTTATATGAACCAGGCAAAAAGAGCGAAGCAGGAAATTTCTATAGAAAATAAATTATTTGACATTGGCATAAAAAGAAATGAAGTACCTAACGGAAAAGTAAATATGGCGGGATATATCCGGGATGCACAAACCGGTGAATCTATTTCCGGTGCATTCATTTATCTCGATCGTCCGCATGTGCAGGTTAACAGTGATCAGTTTGGATATTATTCTCTTATTCTGCCTGCGGGCCGGCATACTTTAAATGTAATTGCTCCCGGAATGTTTGATACCAAACGCCAGGTAATGCTTTATTCTGACGGAAAATTCGATATAGAAATGAATGAAAAAGTGGTGAAATTGAAAGAAGTGCTGGTAGAAGCCGGTAAGGAAAAAAATGTAAGGAGCACCACTATGGGTATGGATAAACTGAACATGTCGGCAATAAAAAATATACCTGCAGTAATGGGAGAAGTGGATGTATTGCGTGCTGTACTTACTTTGCCCGGCGTGAAATCAGTAGGCGAAGCGAGCACCGGATTAAATGTACGGGGCGGCGCCACCGACCAGAATTTGATTTTGTTTAACGGTATGAATGTTTACAATCCATCGCATCTTTTTGGTTTCTTCTCTGCTTTCGATCCGGATGTGATCAAAGATGTGACCTTATATAAAAGCAGTGTTCCTGCAAAATATGGCGGCAGGATTTCTTCTGTCCTGGATATTACTTCCCTGGATGGAAACGATAAAAAAATATCCGGTTCTGCCGGCCTTGGCCCGCTTACCAGCAAGTTCACAGTAGAAGGCCCGATTGGTAACAGTAAAACCACTTTTGTTGCTGGTGTGCGCACTACTTATTCTAATTGGCTGTTTAAAATATTGCCAAAGGATTATGGAAAAAGCCGCGCGTCTTTCCAGGATGCCACATTTCACATCAATCATAAAATAAACAGCAAAAACAATGTTTATGTGAACGGTTATATCAGCGGGGATAAATTTAATCTGAACAGTGATACCAGTTACCAGTATCATAATAAAAATGCGAACATTAACTGGAAACATATCTTTAATAATCGTTTTTACGGCGTCCTTTCCGCGGGCATCGATCATTATGATTACCAGGTAGCTTTTAACGGGGATTCGGTAAATGCATACAAACTTGATTTTGGAATCAAACAGTATAAAGGCAATCTTGATTTCAGTTATTTTTTGAATAATAAACACACAATCGCTTTTGGTGTTAGCACATTAAAATATGATATTCATTCCGGTTCATTTACCCCTCTTGGTAAATATTCGCTGATAGTACCGGACACCGTCGAAGCAGAACATGCGTTGGAAAGTGCAGTGTATTTATCAGATCGTTACAATCTTTCTTCCAGCCTGTCGATTGATGCGGGCGTACGATATTCGATGTTCAATTACATGGGAGCAAAACATGTAAATTCTTATGCTGCGGGTTTGCCAAAAGATCTCGATAATGTTTTAAACACTGATTATTATCCGGCAGGGAAAACGATTAAAACATTTATGGGGCCTGAGTTTCGTGTTTCTGCACGTTATTCACTTTCTGCCAATACTTCTATAAAAGCGTCTGCAAATAGCTTGCGTCAATATATTCACATGCTTACAAATACAACTACCATTTCACCGACAGATGTTTGGAAACTCAGTGATCCGAATCTGCAACCTCAATTGGGAACACAAGTTGCTTTAGGCTTGTATAAAAATTTTAAAAATAACACGATAGAGACATCTGCAGAAGTATATTATAAGTGG
>JBQCFI010000129.1:0-6458 GCA_051959325.1 Ginsengibacter sp.
ATTGGTATTATTTCCAGTGATTTCAATGGAGAAAAAGGCGGACTCGCCAGTTATTATTTGAAAACGTGGTACCTGCAAAATGAGTGGAAACCGACTGACAAATTTAGCCTTCAAACCACAGCGGTTTTTCGGCAAACAGGCACGGATGATGATTCTTATGCTTACTTGAGTCTGAATGGGAAGGATTTTATACGCGCTATCTTCACGAGTTATTCAACCAGGATTTCCGGCGAAACAAGAGCGAATTATGCTGCGGGTGAAAATCAGAACTTTTCCGCGGGCGTGCAATATTATCGGGATAATGTAGAAAAAGGACAACGTAGAGAAACGCTTGATCTCAGAAAAAAATACCTCGTCAATGGAAGAGATACCGTTTATAATCTGAATGCAACCTTCCTTCCAAGAGTATATGATACGAGAGACAATTTCGGAGCTTATCTTCAATATGCTTTGAAGACGAATATTTTAGGGAAAACAAATTTCACGCTCGGGAGCCGTTATGATTACAACAGTTATTTCGGCGGTTCGTTCAATCCAAGAGCAGTTGTCGTAAATCAACCGGGAAAAAACCTGACCTTTAAACTACAGTTTGGTACTGCTTTTAGGGCACCTACCGAAAATGAGATTAACCAGACTCCTGACACTTTTGATTTGAAAACTGAAAAAATAAAAACTTACGAGTTCAACACGATTTATTCATTCTCAAACAAAGTGCGTGGACAGATCAATTTTTTCAGGAATGAGCTAAGCGATGTGATCGTTATTAATGAACTTGCCGGGTTGAATGCAAATAAGAATCCCGGAAGCCAAACCACTAATGGAATTGAAGCAAGCCTGGATTTAATTCTGGGAAAAAACATTACCGGCTTTGCCAACTTCACTTTCCAGGATGCAAAAGGTGAAATTGCTACCACACATGCCTCCGGGCAACTTCCTGGTGTTCCAAGGTTTAAAGGAAATGCCGGACTAACGTTTGACATAGAAAATTTATTTACCGTGAATGTTATTGAAAACTGGGTAGGAAAAAGAAGAGTTCCAAGAACGGATCCTTATGGCCCGGTTCCCGGTTATTTTCTTACAAATCTTGTTATCAGTACTAAAGAATTATTTGATAAAGGAATTACGGCAAGTTTAAATATCAGAAATGTGTTTGATGCAAAATGGCTTGATCCGGGATTCAGAACGGCTGATGGGTATTTATTTTCAACCGTTTTGGAGCAGCCGGGTATTAATGGATTATTTAAAATTGCAATAAAATTATAAACGGGTTCACATCTTTATGCATCTTTTTGCAATAAAGCTTAAAATATAAACCAATATTGGATTTGCTGTTTAAAAAATTTTTATTGGTCATTGTAGCTGGTTCTCTGACAGGAACCATCAGCGCACAAAACGCCCAGCAGGAAGCAAACCTGAAGGCAGCTTTCATTTACAACTTTACCAAATACATTGACTGGGGATCATACAACCGCGATAGCCTTTTTACAATCGGCGTGGCAGGAGATTCGCCGATCATACAATCTCTGAATACAATAGCAGCAGCCGACAAAATAAACAACAAAAGAGTGGTCATCAAAACCATCACCACCGCTGCAGATCTTGCAGATTGCGATCTTATTTTTATTTCAAAGCAATGCCGGATGCCCGTAAATTATATTTTGTCTAAAACCAGGCCAGGGGTTCTTACTATAAGTGAACACCCGGGATTTGCAGAAGCGGGAACTGCATTCAACTTCGTTGTAGTAAATAACAGGCTGAAATTTGAGGCGAACTTAAAGGCCCTTTCTGCCGCTGGTCTTAAAGCGGGATCGCAATTGCTAAAGCTGGCGATCATTGTTGATTAGAATTAATTGAAGAATTTAAACATGTTGAAGTTTAACGACATATCATTACGCAACAAGCTGATCCTGATGCAGGTTTTTACCAGCGTAGTCGTGTTTGGAATTGTATTTGGCGTTTTCATTATTACAGACGTAAACTCCTACAAACAACGTAAGGTTGACAGCATGATTAGTATCGCGCAGGTGCTTGGAACGAACAGTGTTTCATCGATTCAGTTTCAGGATCCCGAATCCGCCAGGGAAATGCTGCAAGAATTACAAACTGTATCTCCGGAAATCATTCATTCGGAAATAACCAACAAAGAAGGTGAGGTATTTGCCAGCTACTCAAAACCGGGGACACAAACTTTCAGTATTCCGCAAATACTGCATAGAAAATCTTACTCGTTTGTTGATCAGCAACTTTTTATAAGTAATCCTATTAAAAGTAACAATGAAGTGATTGGCAACGTGTACCTTGAAGTTACCTTAACAGAATTGCAGCAGATAAAACAATACAAATATGAGCTCGCCCTCATACTATTATTGGTGGCGCTGGTTTTTTCTTTCCTTATCGGTATTTTGGTTCAGGGTTATCTTTCTACCCGTTTACTCAAGTTAGTAAATGTGGTTCGAAAAATACGGAAAACCGGGGAAATTACTAAAGCAGTCGAAGACAAAGGTAAAGACGAAATTGCCACACTAATCCAGGCATTTAATAAGCTCATGGAAGAAATCCAGGAAAACCAGAAGAAGAAAGATGAATTTATTGGAATTGCCAGCCATGAACTGAAAACCCCGCTTACGAGTATAAAAGGATATGTGGAAATGCTCAATATGCTGGAACAGGATGATCAGAAAAAGCAGTTTGTAAAGAAAGCTTTGAACAATATTAATAAACTGGAAAGATTGGTTAAAGATTTGCTTGATGTTTCCAAGATACAAAGCGGGCAGTTGCAGTTGGAGATGAAGGAATTTAATATTGATGAATTACTGAATGAAACTGTAAATGCCAGTCAAATGGTGTCAGAAACACACAGAATTGTAAAGCAGGGCAGCTCGCTGAATGAAATGGTTTATGGTGACAGGCAAAGAATTGAACAGGTCTTGCTGAACCTTTTGTCTAATGCGATCAAATATTCTCCCGGTGAAAACACGGTAATTCTGGAAACCGAAAAAACTGAAAAAGAATTAATCATTAAAATAAGAGATTATGGAATTGGAGTAGCAGCGGAAGAACAAACGAATATTTTTGAACGGTTTTACCGGTCAAATAAAGTTGCAGTTCACATTTCGGGGTTCGGATTAGGATTATATATTTGCAGGGATATTATTAACAGGCATTCTGGAAGAATTTGGGTGGAAAGTGCAGGAAAAGGTTCAGTTTTTAATTTTTCTTTACCGTTAAAGCATTCAGCAATACAACAAATACAGGCATAATAGCGTTGTTGCGTTACAAAAAATAATTATGAACAAAATACTTGTAGTAGACGATGATGTGGACATCCTGACTTTGGTGGAGGCAATATTAAGCATGAACAATTTTGACGTGCAGGGTATTTCAAGATGGGAGGACATTTATACTAAAATGGATGAGTTTAAGCCCAATCTCGTTTTGCTGGACGTAATGCTCGGCGGTGCTGATGGCCGTGATATTTGCAAAAATCTACATTTGGATAAAAAAACAAAAAACATTCCGGTCGTACTTTTTTCAGCCAATCCCGAAATGGGCAAATACATTAAGGAGTGCATGGCGCAGGACTTTGTACCAAAGCCTTTTGATATTTCAAATTTGCTGAAAACCGTAAAGACATATTTAAACTAATTGCACATCCTTCCTTCTTAAGCTGGTAAATTTTTCAGATCAATAAAATCTGAGTTTAGAAATGTATCTTATTTATTTGTCTGCTGTAAACTGCTTCAAACGGCATTCTTAAATACCCATTCGTTAGCCACATCAATCTCATTTTGGGAAATGGTATGTCCCATATTTTGATAGATCTTTTCATTAATGCTGGCATTCATTTCTCTTAAAATCTTTGTTGTTTCATTCACTCTTTCTACCGGAACATGTGGATCGGGATTACTGCTTCCAACAAAAACGGGCATGCTTTTAAAATCTCCCTTATAATTTTTTTGATCAATCTTATCCCCAATCAATCCGCCGGTAAAAGCAGCCACGCCACCATATTTTGCAGCATTTCTTGCTATAAATTCAAGAGTGAGGCAAGCACCTTGTGAAAAACCGGTGAAGTAAATATTTTCTTCTGAAATTCCATTTGCCGTCGCCTCATTTACCGTATCTTTTACCAGCGATAAAGCAGAAGACAACCACGGTTCATTTTGCGAAACCGGCGCCATAAAAGAATAAGGGTACCAGCTATAATTACTTGCCTGCGGTGCAAGCAGAGCAAATCCTTTTGCATTTAAATGATTTGCAAGAGACAAAATATCTTCCGCATTTGCGCCGCGGCCATGTATCATAATCAGCGCTTTTGATGCATGCTCCAGATTTACTCCTGCGTGTACAACATTTTTCAGATGAATTTTATTCTCGGTCATTATGAAAAATTTAATTAGATAATATACTTGTGCGAGTAGTTATTTTTGGAGAAAAGTAATCAGTGGGTTGAAAAATTCGTCAAACGCTTCGATATGCGGTAAATGACCGACACCAGGTATCTCTATCAGCGTGGCATTCGGAATTTTGTCGCGCGTTGTTTTTCCCAGTTCCTCATAATTGCCCATCGTCTTTCTCACTTCTGGCGAAACCAATTGTTTTCCTATCGCTGTTTTGTCCAGTGTGCCGACAATCAAAAGAGCCGGACAAGTGATGTTCTGAAATTCATAACAGACTGGCTGAGTGAAGATCATATCATAAGTTAGCGCTGAATTCCATGCAATGATGGGGTAATCTTTGTTAAGCGTCCAGCCTGCCAATAATTTTGCCCATTCATCGTATGCCTCTTTCCATGTGCCGTGGTAGTAATTTTCTACCTGGTATTTTTTGATACTTTCATAATTGCTTTTCAGTTCGTTTTGATAGGTAGCGTCAATACTCGTATAAGGCACTTTCAATTTCCAGTCTTCGAGGCCAAGCGGATCTTCCAATACCAATTTTTCGGTTGTTTCAGGGTACATTAATGCGAATCTTGTGGCAACCATTCCGCCCATTGAATGTCCCAATACTGCTATTTTATTAACGCCCAGGCTATCCAATAAAGTTTTTGTATTTAAAGCAAGTTGCTGAAAAGTATATTGATAAGCTTTTGGCTTGGTTGACTTTCCAAAACCAATCTGGTCGGGAACAATAACCCGGAAGCCAGCTTTAGACAAGCCTGCGATGGTGGTACGCCAGTATGCTCCATTGAAGTTTTTGCCATGCAGCAGCATCACATTTTTACCATTATAATTTTCGGGCTTAATATCCATATAAGCCATCTTTAAATTCTGTAATTGAGAATACAGCTTTAAAAATTTTACCGGGTAAGGATATTGATAATTCTCTAAATTAATATCCAATGATTTCAGTTTAACCGGCTGTGAATAACCGGAAATAGTCAGGAGAAAAATCGCTACCGGTAAAACAAGCATTTTCATTTTAATCAATTTTGGGATTATAAGATTTCTGTTACCACATCAGACGGCTTACTCAAAAGCCGGTGCAGCGGGCATGAATTGGCGATCACCAGCAATCGCTTTCGCTGGTCATCATTCAAGTCACCCTTGAAATTAAGATTGCAATAAAACGTATTATTGCCCGAAGACATTTGTGTTCCCAATACTAAATTCACGGTAACCTTTATCTCATCAACTTGCCATTGTTTTCTTTGCACATACATCCGTAGTGTAATGGCCTTACAGGATGCAAGCGCTGCGCATAAATAATCGCCGGGCGCCGGGCCAAGGTCTTCGCCACCTTTTTCGAGAGGTTCATCTACAATTAGTGAATGTTGATTTACCTGCAAATTGGAGGTGTATCTATCACTGGTGTTAGTTACTTCTGCAGTAGCGATAATTTTAGCCATAAAGAAAATTTTATTGTTTTAGGACAGCGTTGATGCTTTCTGTTAATGACGCTTGCGTTATTTCTCCTTCTAATTTTTTGCCATTGATAAAAAGAACCGGCACTTCCTTTACGCCAAGCCGAATACCATACTTTAAATCATCCTGAACATAGACTCCATATTTACCATTTACAAGATTATTTAAAAAAGATTTATTGGTGATTCCAACCTCTTTTGCATATGATTTCAGGCTGATAATGCCGAGGTGTTTTTGGTTGGCAAAAAGCATTTCATGCATTTCTAAAAACTTTCCTTCCTGTGCGGCAGCAACTGCTGCTTCAGCAGCTTTCAGTGCTTTCTGATGAATATGCATCAAAGGAAAATGCCGGAAATTGAGCTTTACTTTTCCCGCAAAATTTGTCAGAATGTTTTTAACCATTTCGTTTGCTTCAGCAGATTTACGGCTCTCATAATCGATAAACGCCGTTATCGTAACCTGTGCTGCAGGATTTCCAATAATGATATCTTTTGACTCGATGAGCGTTTCACTTTTACCCAACATTTATTGACAATCTTTAATTTTTATTTTTCCAAACATCATCATACTCTTGCGGATGCCGCTTAAACTGTG
>JBQCFI010000130.1:0-3911 GCA_051959325.1 Ginsengibacter sp.
CATTGGTTAATTAACCATGCATAAGGCCTAATTCCTGCTCTTTTTAAATCATCCTGTAAAGAAGCGGCTTCACGCATTGGGGTAGTCTCTGGTAAGGATACTAAAATAATTTTTGATAACTCCTGGTCTTGTAAATACATGTAAGGGGTCTTAAGCTGGGCTGCATATTTATTGTTTCTCATGATATCGCGATGATAGCTTCCTGCAGTATCTAATAGAAGCAAAGTATGCCCTGTTGGAGCTGTATCCATTACAACAAAAATTCTTTTTGCCATCGCGATGGCTTTTGAAAAGGCGTGAAAAACAGCTACCTCTTCCGTGCAGGGTGATTTCAAATCTTCCAGGATCAGTTTTTTGGCTTCTTCATTCAGCCCATCCCCTTTTCGTTCCAAGATCTTTTTTGTATATCGTTGGGTTTCGACTTTGGGGTCTATCCGTTCTACGGTCAAAGTGGGCGGGAGATCACCAACTTGTTCAATAAAATCCTGGATATGTGCTGCGGGGTCTGTAGTTGTTAACAGTACTTCAAAGCCTTTTTTTGCAAGTACAACCGCAATTGCAGAGGCCGCAATGGTTTTTCCCACCCCTCCTTTACCCATTGTCATGATAAGGCCGTGCTGCTGATTCTTACAAAGTTCATCAGTAAGCTGATCTAATCCGTCTAATACCTGTGTAGGTGCTTCTAATTTTGAAATACTGTTTTCAGAAATAGATTTTTGAAGGTCAGCATTAAAAAGAGAGCGAAGTTTATCAATTCCCAATACATTATAAGGCAACAGTGGGAACGTAGTTAATGGCAATGATTTCAAAGTTTCGGGAAGTTGATTCAGTTGCTCGATTGCCGTAAGTTCAATTTTAGAAGCGAGATGGTCTTTAGGGTCAATAGCCTTAAAAACGCCATTGATGTACAATCGCTGATTACTCATTCCCAGTTCATTTAATTCATGGCTTGTCCTGGAAGCTTCCTTTAAGGAAACTTTATCCGGCTTTGCAACAATATAAAAAGTGGTGAGTGATGGATTTCTTAATCGATTCACAACTTTATGGTACCTTTCCTTGCCACTCTTTAAGGCTGAAGTGGGTCCAAGGCACGAAGCGCCATCAGGGTTTTCTTCTGTAAAGCCTGACCATGCAGCAGGCAATTCAAGTAGCCGTAAAGTGTGACCGGTTGGGGCCGTATCAAAAATCACAACATCAAATTTTTCTCCTTCCGTTTCACCGGATACAAAACGGGAAAATTCGTCAAAGGAAGCAATTTCAGTTGTACATGCACCGGAGAGGTCTTCCCTGATTTTTTTTATTTCTTCGATAGAAGCAATGCCTTCCAACGGATGGGTGACCCTGTTGCGATATTCTTCCGCCGATCTTTCAGGATTAATATTAACAGCAAAAAGTTTTTGGTTTCTTTTTATAGGGCTGATATTTTCATCTACCCGGCTTTCCAATACATCTTCTAAATTGGAAGCAGGATCTGTGCTAACGATTAAAACCACTTTTCCCGAATCGGCCAATTCAACAGCTGTTGCACAGGCAAGTGTTGTCTTCCCGACGCCTCCCTTCCCCGTAAAAAATAAATAGGTTGTTGAATCGATCATTTAATGGTTGATTGGCTTTTTTGATCAGCTGTTTCCGTTATACTATACCAATGAAAAAATGCGCGTTTACTTTTTTTTCAGTTCCTCCGGAAATGTTTTTGCATCGGCATTTACATCTCCTTTTAAGGAATTTAAAAAAGCAACAATTTGTTTTTCTTCTATAACTGATAAGGTTTTGTTTAACTGGGCCTTTCCCATAATTTTTACTGCAGAATCGAGATTTGCAACACTTCCATCGTGAAAATAGGGATAGGTGCCGGCAGCATTTCGCAATCCCGGCACTTTAAACAAGTCTTTATCGCTATTTTCTTTGGTCACTGTTTTCCTCCCTTCATCATTGAAGGAACTTTTTGTTAAAGTCCGGTAATCGGTTACTATCCCAAACTTCTGAAGGCTTCCACCACCTATACCTACTCCATTATGACAACTTATACATCCCGATGCAATAAATACTTTAAGACCTTCTTTTTCATCTTGTGTAATGGCATTCCTGTCACCCTGCATAAATTGGTCAAACCTGGAAGGTGTAAGCAATGTACGTTCAAAAGCAGCAATGGCTTTTTGTAAATTTTCATAAGTGAGAGGCCTTGTTTGATCGGGGAAAGCTGCTTTAAACATTTGCGGGTAGGGATGAATTTTACTTAATCTGTCAACTAAAAATCCTTTGTGAGGAATAGCCATTTCAACAGAATTCAGAATGGGCATACCCGCCTGTTCTTCTACATCTTTTGCCCGGCCATCCCAAAATTGCATATTGTGAAGTGCAGCATTAAAAACTGTAGGTGAATTACGATTGCCTTGTTTTCCTGCATCCCCTGTGGAAGTCGCTTTATTATCTACTCCATAATTTGCCAGATTATGGCAGGAATTACAACTGTTGTTTCCGGTCCTGGAAAGGCGCGCATCATAATAAAGCAACTTGCCAAGCTTGACTTTTGATTCAGTAACCGGGTTGTTTGCATTATCTGCAACGGATGGTAATGGTTTAAAAAAATTGCGGGCTGTATTTAATAAAGAGTCATCGGACTGAGTGCTGCTTACCACAGTTTCACTTGTTTTTTTATTGCCGGATTGATTACAAGAAAAGATCGCAACAATGATACAAAGCGCAATAATTGTAGATTGCTTTTTCATACCTAACATTTTTTTACATCATAAAAGTAAAATTCCGGTACGTGCCAAACAATGACCATATTCATCGCGTTGCCTGATATTGGTTAGCCGGGAACGGGACGGTCATAAAAAAAGTAAGCGTAACGGGGGTGGTTCGTGTTCATGAATCATTAATCATTTCGTTCCGTGAAATGCACCTGGAAATCAGTCAGCAGATGTGGCGACATTTACCATATAGCCGGCAAAACTTTTCTTTTTTAAACATTAAATTATTTTTACCTTGAAGCACTTTTGAGGTTTCTCCTTCATGAAGAAACTAAATGTGGTGGGTGGAAGGTCATTAACTGTTTCAAATAAATGCCATTGAACATTTTAATATTGAAAGCTAACAAAACAACATCTGTATTGACGCAACCAGCAATAAAAAAAACGAAGAAGAGGACTATTGAAAATGAAGATGGTGTAGGATTTTGTTGTTCGGCTTATGCGTAAATACAAACGTAATTAGCAGCAGAAAATTATGAACGAAAAATTAACGATAGATAATTACTTAGACAGCCACTATATACACCGAAGTAATTGGTTGAGAGCAGCTGTATTGGGAGCCAACGATGGCATAATTTCTATTTCAAGTCTTGCCATTGGCGTAGCGACAGCAAGTACAACAAGGGATTCCATTTTATTAGCAACGGTCGCCGGGTTGGTTGCCGGAGCATTGTCAATGGCTGCCGGTGAGTATGTTTCTGTAAGTTCTCAAACCGACATCGAAACTGCAGATATTGCAAGAGAGAAAAAGGAACTTGAAGATATGCCGGAAGCTGAATTAAACATTTTGGCAGAGATATACCAAAAACGGGGACTAAAGAGAGAAACCGCTTTACAAGTTGCTAAGGAATTGACAGAAACTGATGCTCTTGCAGCACATGTTAGAGATGAACTTGGAATCAACGAAATTAGCAAGGCTAATCCTATACAGGCTGCATTTGCTTCGGGTGCTGCCTTTACAACTGGCGGACTATTACCGCTTTTAGTTACACTCTTTGCACCCGTAAACAGTATGGAATACTTTCTTTACGGATTTACAATAATCTCATTAATAGTACTTGGAACAGTTTCAGCAAAAACCGGCGGTTCCAGTATAAAAAAAGCTATCATCCGAATTGTAATCTGGGGGACGATTGCAATGGTTCTGTCTGCAATTGT
>JBQCFI010000131.1:0-5058 GCA_051959325.1 Ginsengibacter sp.
TACAACCAGTAAAAATCGTATCCCTGAACAAGCTGGTAAGTAAATTCTGTAAAGCTCATTCCGTTATCACCTTCGAGGCGTTTTTTTACACTATCCTTCGACATCATGTAGTTTACAGATATGTGTTTGCCGGTATCGCGGATAAAATTCAGGAAAGAAATATTCTGAAACCAGTCGTAATTATTCACCATTTCCGCAGCGTTGGTTTTCTCAGAATTGAAATCAAGAAACCGTGATAATTGTTGCTTTACTGCAGCGACATTTTTGTCCAGCACTTCTTTACTTAATAGATTTCTCTCAGCGCTTTTTCCCGAAGGATCGCCCACCATCCCGGTAGCGCCGCCAACCAGTGCAATTGGCTTGTGTCCATAATTTTGCATGTGAACCAACACAATAATGGGGATCAAGCTTCCGATGTGAAGACTGTCCGCAGTTGGATCAAAACCTACATAACCGGCAGTTGGTTCTTTTAAAAGTTGTTCTTCTGTTCCCGGAACTATATCATGAATAAGCCCACGCCATTTTAATTCTTCAATTAAATTTTTCATATCAATTTTAAAAATAGTTTGCAAAAATAAACAACGGTAAGGGAATTTAGGAGTGTTGAAGTAAATTGCGACGGATGTTCAACGTTTAAAGTCATAATTCACAACTCATAATTCATTATTCACCAATTTGACTTACAAGCAATCCATAGATTATCTCTACACAAAACTGCCGATGTTTAGCCGAACTGGTGTCAAAGCCTATAAAGCAGATTTAAAAAACACCTTGTTATTATGTGATTTTTTAGGCAATCCACAAAAGAAAATTAAGACAGTACATATCGCTGGCACAAATGGGAAAGGCTCTGTGAGCCACATGTTGGCTTCGGTTTTCCAGGAGAATAATTTTAAAACGGGCTTATATACTTCACCTCATTTAACAGACTTCAGGGAACGAATTAAACTGGATGGCAGAATGATTTCTGAATCCTTTGTAATCGATTTTGTAGAAAAAACAAAAGAAATTTCTGAAGAAATAAAACCGTCTTTTTTTGAACTGACTTTTGCAATGGCACTGGATTATTTCGCAGCAGAAAAAGTGGATGTGGCCATCATTGAAACCGGCCTTGGTGGGAGGTTAGACAGCACCAATGTGATTACCCCTTTATTATCTGTTATTACCAATATCAGTTTTGATCACACAGATATTTTGGGCGATACTTTAGCAAAAATTGCTTTTGAGAAAGCAGGAATCATTAAACAAAATATCCCCGTTGTTATTGGTGAAACTGTTGAAGAAACTAAAATGGTTTTTGAGAAAAAAGCCAAAGAAACCAATTCGAAAATATTTTTTGCAAAAGAAGAATTTGAAATTCTTTCATCCGTTTATGATGTAAAATTTCTTCAATTGGAGATTTTAAATAAAAAAACGGGAGAGAAACTAAATTATCAACTTGATCTCAATGGTATTTACCAGGAAAAAAATATTCTTACCGTTCTTACATCGGTTGAGATTTTGAAAACCTATTTTTCTTTAAAAGAAGAAAAAATAAAAAGCGCTTTATCAAATGTAAAGAAACTGACCGGGCTTTTTGGAAGATGGGATATTATTCAGCAAAATCCAACAGTAGCGCTGGATGTAGCGCATAACGAAGATGGCATAAAACAGCTTTTGAATCAAATCAATAAAAGTAAGTTCAAAAACCTGCACATTGTTTTCGGAATGGTAAAAGATAAAGACCCTCAAAAAGTGTTGTCGCAATTTCCTGCAAATGCAACCTATTATTTTACAAAAGCGCATAATCCAAGAGCCTTGGAACAAGAAGCAGTTAAAGAAAAAGCAAATGCATATCACTTAAGAGGTGATTCGTACGCGGATGTGAACAAAGCGCTGAAAGCCGCGCTATACAATGCTTCAGCTGACGATTTAATCGTTGTTTGCGGAAGTGTTTTTGTGATAGCTGAAGTAGAAATTTAATTGAATCGATTCAACTAAATAAAGAGCCTACAACATCCCCATTTCTTTGAGCGCATAAAAAATACAATTGTTATGCAACGATTGTTCAATTTTATTCTCCAGAAAAAGCGTTTTTAATTCTTCCAAAGAAATTTCTTCCACTTCCAGCTCTTCATTTTTATCCAGCTTCTGAACGCTGGTTTTAACGCCGCCCTGGGCTAAAAAAAGATAAGTAAAATTATCAAGCACACCCGGATTCGCAGCAATCTTACCCACATTAATGACCGAAGTGAACTCATACCCGGTTTCTTCTTTTAGCTCCCTTTTTACAGCTTCCTCCGCTGTTTCATCTTTATCAATAAAACCGCCGGGAATTTCAAGAATTGCTTCACGGATGGGATGCCTGTATTGACGTACCATCAACACTTTACCTTCTGCAGTTACCGGCACTGCACAAACCGTTGTGGGCAATTCTACTACAAAATATGCATCGATAATTTTTCCATCAGGTGTTTCACATTTATCTTTCCGGGCGGTAAAATAGGGATGCCTGCATAAATATTCTGAAGATAATATTTTCCACTTCATTGATTTTTCTTCTTTCATCATTTCTTGTTTTCTTACAAAAATTCTTTTCTAAAAAAATATTTTATCGATGCATTTTTCAAAGTTCTTTTCGTCCAAATGTAAAATAATTATCAGCCAGGCTGCAAAATTATTTTGGCAGGAATCGTGATAATTCTATCTTTATTTCTGAATGATCACGCTCCTACAATAATTTTTTTGCCAGATACCATTAAATACAATGAAGAAGAATTGATTGCCTTACTCAAAGGCGGTGATGAATCTGCATTTGCCTATTTGTATGATAATTACTCAGCAGCATTATATGGTATTATTTACAGAATAATAAATAATAATCAACTTGCTGAAGATGTTTTACAGGAAGCATTTGTAAAAATCTGGAATAATTTTTCAAGTTACGATGCATCCAAAGGAAGGCTTTTTACCTGGATGGTGAATATCGCGAGGAATCTATCGATTGATACAACAAGGGGAAAAAGTTATAAGCAGCAGATGAAAATCCAAAGCAATGAAAATGCCGTAACTAATGCAAGTAACCGTGTCAATGAAAATGAACGCTTTGATTTGCTGGGAGTGAGACAGCAACTCACCGCGCTGAAGGAAGATCAGAAGCAGATTATTGATCTGGCTTACTTTCAAGGATTTACCCAAAACGAAATTTCTCAAAAATTAGGTATCCCGCTGGGTACTGTGAAAACGAAAATAAGAACAGCTATTTTAGAATTAAAAAAAATATTACAACCTTAAAATTGAACAAAGAAGAATTCATATCATCCGGTTTACTTGAGCTTTATGCTATGCGGATTTCTTCGCCGGAAGAAACTCAAATAGTAGAAGAAACCCTGAAACAATTTCCTGAATTGAAACAGGAATTGGAAGATATTGAAATATCTCTTGAAGAATATGCACAGGCAAACGCGATTGAGCCGCCTTCTGCAGCAAAAGAAAAAATTATGAGCCGCGTATTTGCCAGCGGCCGTAAAGAAGAAAATAAAGATGTACCGGTAATTTCGATAAATAAAAAAGCGCCGATGTTTTATAAATGGATCGCAGCTGCAGCCCTTATATTATTGATCGGCAGCATCATTGTGAATTACAGCTATTACGAAAAATATCACGATGCAAAACAGGAATTGATAACCGCTCAAAGAACGATTGAGCAACAACAGAAATCAAACCAGGCAATGAACCAGGACATGGAGATTGTCACAAACAAATATGCTGAGCCGGTGCTCTTAAAAGGCACAGCGAAAGCGCCGGATGCAGTAGCCAAAATTTTCTGGATGAAGAACACCGGTGATGTTTATATCAATCCTACCAATCTGCCACAGGCGCCTGCAGGGAAGCAATACCAGCTATGGGCAATTGTGGATGGAAAGCCGGTTAACGGAGGAATGATCGTAACCGAGAAAGGAACTTATCATATTCAAAAAATGAAATCCTTTGGCAAGGCTGATGCCTTTGCTATTACCCTTGAAAAAACCGGTGGCAGCCCTACTCCAACCATGAATGAAATGGTTGTAATTGCAAAAATGTAATTTTTTTCTCCCAAAAATATATCTGATTTAATTTTTAATACGGTTTGCTTTTTTCAGCAAAAGCAGAAATAATACAAATTTGTTTTTTTGAAAAGCAGCTAATGCCTACGCAGTTGTCAATGACAGGAATCGAGTAATCCATAAGATCAATAAAGTTTTATTAACAAAATAAAAAAGCAAAAAATGTTTTTTTAGTGACCCTCCTAACGCCGGCATAAAGCCGGCTTTTTTATAAATAACTTTTTTTCTTACTCCTGCAAACCGGCGATAAAAATTCCTCGTACATGATAAGGAGTTGTTAAACTCAACAAAAAAAATTTCTCATTTTAAATTCTTCATCATGTTAAAAATTGAATCAAAAGAAAATCAGCCAGCCCTCGTTGCCGGAATGGCTAAACCATTTTCCAGGAGAAAATTTCTTGGAGTAATGGGCGCCGGTTCTGCGATTGTGATGGTAGCGGAATCTTGTAAAAAAACGCATATTGGAAACAACAACGGCGGCGTCGATCTTGGAAGCGGCGATATTGGCGTATTAAACTACGCCTATGCGCTCGAACAACTGGAAGCGGCTTTTTATATGCAGGTAGTCGCTTCACCATACAGCCAGATGAGCGATATCGAAAAAGCATATCTCACTGATATCCGGGATCATGAGATCGCGCACCGCGAATTTTTTAAGGCCGCTCTTGGTTCAAAAGCCATACAAGCTTTAGAAGTTAATTTCAGTGCGATTGATTTTGGCAGCAGAACCAGCGTACTCGGCACTGCCAAAGCGTTTGAAGACCTCGGCGTGTCAGCTTACAATGGGGCTGGCAAACTTCTCGTGAACCCTGATTATTTAACCATCGCGGGGAAAATTGTATCGGTAGAAGCGCGGCATGCTGCGTGGGTGCGTGATGCAATCACTCCCGGTTCATTTGCAGATATGACTGCAGTAAACGCAATGGGTCTGGATATGGAACGCAAGCCGGGTGATGTATTGGCAATTGCGAGC
>JBQCFI010000132.1:0-19340 GCA_051959325.1 Ginsengibacter sp.
ACCTTTCTTTTTCGCGATTTCCAATTTTTGTGAATCTATATCAATCCCGATCACTCTGCAGCCGTTTGCAATTAAGAGTTCCGCTGTCAGCAATCCAATCAATCCTAAACCGGTAAGAACAATCGTTTCTCCAAGTGTTGGGTTGCACAATCTGATTCCCTGAAGGCCGATAGAACCAATTACTGTGAAAGCCGCCTCATCGTCCGAAACGTTTTCGGGTATATGGGCTACTAAATTCTGAGGTACATTTACATATTCCGCATGTTGCCCGTTAGAAGCAACCCGGTCCCTTATTTTAAATTCAGAAACGCCCTCACCAACTGCCACCACTTTTCCAACATTACAATAACCCAATGGCAGCGGCTGACCTAATTTATTGAAGACTGCTTCCAGAGTAGGCATCATTCCATCTGTCTTTATTTTGCTCAACACCTGTTTTACTTTATCAGGCTGCTGCCTTGCTTTTTGAATCAAATTGCTCCTGCCAAATTCTACAAGCATTCTTTCTGTGCCAAGCGATACAAGACTTCTGGTCGTTTGGATCAACACACTTCCTTTTGAGACAACCGGTGCCGGAATATCTTCTAAAATTGTTTCCCCTGTTTTAAAGGACTGAATAATTTGCTTCATAATCTATTGATGATATAAGGCGGTTTTTTCCTGTTTATTGGGATAACTGATCAATACTGCTTTGTATTTGCCTTTAAAAACAAATAAACTGCCGCAGGCAACACCAATTACTTTATATTTTGATATTATTGATTTAATATCTTCAAATTTTCCGGCTCCTCCTAATACGGTCATTGGTCCGTCAAAAGCGTTTCTGACAATCTCAATCAAGGATAAATCGAAGCCTTCCATCTTCCCATCACGGTCTATGGAATTGATTACGATTTCACCTACGCCCACCTCATTTAAGCGCTGAACAAAATCTTTAACCTTCAAACCTGTCGCCTTTTTTCCGTTATGAATATAAATTTCATAGCCGCCTAAAAAGCTTTTCTTTTTTGCATCTATCACCACTACTACGCTTTGAATACCGACTGCATCGCCGATCTTTCTCGCGAGTTCAAAATTGTTGATTGCAGCCGAACTGATTGCTACTTTTTCTGCGCCCAGGTTAATGATTTTTTTTGCCTGCTCCACTGTGGTGACACCACCTCCGTAACAAAAAGGCATTCTGCATTCCACAGCAAGATTTTTTATCAGAGTAAAATCAGGAGCTCTTTCTTCAACGGTAGCGTCAATATCCAATACCATCAGTTCATCGACTTCCTTTTCATTGAAGATCTTCACCGCGTTGATTGGATCGCCAACGTATTTCGGATCTTTAAAATTTACGGTTTTTACCAATCCCTTTTTGTGAACAAGCAGGCAGGGTGTTATTCTGGCTCTGAGCATTTATAATTTTGCAAAATTTTCTAAAAGCGTAATCCCATTGTGATGGCTTTTTTCCGGATGGAATTGAACGCCGTAGATATTATTATTATTGACGGAAGAAGCGAAATTTTTTCCATAGAATGTTTCAGACATTACGTCTTCGGCATTAGAACATTCCAAATAATAACTGTGCAGAAAATAAAACCCGTCCTCATCAATCACATTGTTAAACAAGTCGGTTGCTTTCTTGATTGCAACGGAATTCCATCCGAGATGAGGAATCTTTGGTTTATCAGTAAGCAAAGATTTATCAAACTTTTGTACCTGCCCATTTATCCAGCCAAGGCCTGGCAACTTTCCTTCTTCACTTTTATCCGAAAGTATTTGCATTCCTACACAAATTCCTAATACCGGCACTTTATTTTCCAATACTTTCTCATCCAGAATTTTTCTGAACCCTGATTCATCCAGCATCGAAATCGTTTCATCAAACGCTCCTACTCCCGGCAGAATTATCTTTTCCGCACCGTTGACTTCTGACGGCGTATTCGCTACAGTGAATGGAATATGGAGCCGGTCATAAATGTTTCCGATTGCGCTGATATTTCCGGAACCGTAATTAATAATCGTAATCATCTTTTTATCGAACGCTCTACACCCAGCATTTTAAGCGCCTTAGCACCGGCCTTAAACATTGTCTGTTGATTTTTATAATCCCAGTAAAATTTTTTCGGCGTGTTAAAATAACCCCTCAGTTCTCTACTCGTAATACCGAGCTTTGTAGCAATATAATTGAATTCGTCGTCAATCGTTTCAGGATTGTAAGCCTGCTTTTTGAGCTTTTCAAGCGCGTCTTCCCTTTTCATTTGTTTCGTTAGGATCAGGCTGGAATATTGCACCCGCCTGGTATCAAACCCAAACCGCTCAGGCAGCCAATAACCTTCATAAAATTTCGTAAACCTTGATTCAAAATGTTTTTGCGGATACGGTTTCCATTCATAGGTGTCAGCTAGCAGTTTCAGTGCATCTGATTTTATATAAGGCATATAATTGAGTGGCTTTACCACCTGAACACCTTTTAAATACCGCAAATAAAATTTATGTCTGTATATTGGGCTAAAAGGGTAGGTTTCCATTTTAACCGTCCCGAATTGCTTAATAATGTCATTGATTTGCGCCATGTCGGTACCATAATACAGCCATTCCATAGGGTTGCGCACACATTCAGTCGAGATATTTCCTCCGTTCAAAATGTATTTGATCTTGTACTTGTCCGCAAAATTGTACAGGGTAGCTATAAATGCATGGTCCTGTGGGATATCAATATGCGGAACACCGGATTTAAAAAACGCCAGTTGGAAATCTTTCATTTCTTCCCAATTGATAACTTCCGTATAAAGATCAAGCCCCAGTTTTTCAACCATCACCTGGATATTGTGAACAGCCAGTTCTGAATTCCAGCCACCATCCACATGAAACACGAGTGGTCTTAAACCTAATTTTGTTACCGCAAGGTGCAGTAGATAAGAACTGTCAACGCCGCCGCTCATGCCGAGTATGCAATCAAATTCCTTTCCCTCCCCTTCTTTCTTTATTTTTTCTACAATTGCATCCAACTCCTGCCGCCCTTTTTCGTCTGTATGCCAGTTAGGTAACACATTTTCATAAAAATCATTGCAATGGTCACAAACACCTTTTTCATCAAAGACGATTTTTGAATCGCTGGTATCCATTACGCAATTGGTGCATATTTGATAAGGTCTGTTACTAGTCATCTAAATTTGTTTTTCAGTTTATTTGTTCATTTACTGTCAAGCATAAATTTCCTCTACTATTTTTCTTATAGTGAGTTCCTCATTGCACATCTCCAATGCTTCCTGAGTTGGAATAAAACGATTTGTCGTTACTTTCTTTGCATAATCCAAGGCGCTTTCAAACCAATTTTTATCTTCAAGGTTTACGAGGTAAATCCTATCGCGCATACATTGGGGAAGTTCGTCTAAGTATGGTGAATAGGTCGTTGCTACACATGCTCCGGCAAAAATACATTCATAGACAGATCTTGGCGAGGAATCACTCACAGGTATAGAAATTGCAAGAAGCGTTTCCCTCATCAGCTTGTATAAACAATCCTTGTTCAAACGGCCTAAATCTTCGTCGCCAGGAATAAACTTGTTGAGGATTTCAACTTTATAATCCTCAACACTGAAAGGATAAACCAAAGAAATTGGTAATTTCTCTTCCGATTCAGATCGGGCATCCAGTATTTTGCCAATCTGATAGTTTGGATTTAAACCTCTCATCGAAACTATTTTGTTCCGAGAACCATTCACATTTTTACGTAACAGAATCGACGTGTTAAATCCGTTCTTCATAACTACAGCTTCCACATTACTGAGTTCCTTCACTTTTCTCTGCATGTTAATCGAATCTACAATTACTTTACTCGCTGCCCTCAAGCTTTTAATTGCATACTTTTTATAGATTTTTGATTTGCCCGGCCGTACAAGGATTTCACTTCCTTGTGGAGTCGCGATAAAGGGTACTTTGCTGAAGTAGCAAAGTAACATATAATACATCGGGATAGCGTGATAAATATAATCTGTGTGACTTTTATAGAATTTTTTTAAAAAATATACCTGAACCGGCAGAACCATTATTTTTAAAATATTTCGCCAGATGTTTCCGAATAAGGATTGCTTTTTAAAAAGGAACCGGTCTATATTAAAAAGATGATAAACCGGCGTTGAATCTTTTATTAATTTGGGCTGCCCTTCGCTTTCTACAAGATCGGTCAGGATCAAAACATTTCTCGGGTATAAAACTTTTGACGTAAGATAATATTTGTCCATTGCATGGAAATCGCGGGCACCACAAACAAAAACTACATCTTTCATTACTCCTATGCTTTTGTTTAATTTAAACTTACGTTGCTATATCTGGAGTAAGAATTTAGCCACACCGAAAATATTAATGTCTTCCAAAGTAGAAAACCAAAGTTCCCTTTATCTTGTTTGTGTAATTCAAACATTTTAAGAATTTCTTCTCTATCCAGGTATAAGGATACTATGTCGGTCGAGACCTGTTTTATAAAATAAGCACTGAGCGAAGTTTTCAACCAATATCCATAAGGCACACCGAATCCTTTCTTTTTACCATATAAAATGTTATCAGGCACAATTCCTTCCAGCGCTTTCTTTAGTAAATATTTTTGCTTTCCACCTGCGGTTTTTAATGAAGCAGGAATACTTAATGCAAATTCAGCTAGTTCTTTGTCGACAAACGGCACCCTGATTTCCATCGAATTCGCCATCGTAGCCTTATCCACTTTCTCAAAATAAGTATCCTTAAGAACAGTCAGGGCGTCTGTGTAAAACAATTTTTGAACCGGATCCATCGAGGACGGGTATTGGCTATAAACTTGTTTGAACTTGCTGAAAGGATCCAGTTGGTTGATTGTTTTTTCAAACTGAGAATTGAATACACGGAAAGGATTTGAAAATCTTGACTCCATCGTCAATAAAAGAGCGTTTCGCTTATACTCGCTTTTTTCTGATATTGCGTTTAAAAACCTTTGTAACCGGAGTGCTTTTAAGTTTTGAGTTCCTGACAGAGAAATTACCTTCGAGAGAAAAGAAAACGGTGCCCATTTCTTGCTATTTGACACGGTATTGTATCGGCTATAGCCACCAAAAAATTCATCGCCACCATCGCCTTGCAAAACCACTTTTACTTCGCCTTTTAATTTCTTTGTTAAGAGATACAATGGAATGTCTGCTGCATCACCGAATGGTTCATCATGTGCAATCACTAATTTTTCAATTACTTCAATAATATCCTCGCCGGAAATGTGTATTTCATGGTGGTCTGTGTTAAATTTTTGTGCGACTTGTCGCGCAAGCGCTAATTCATTTTGCCCTTTATCATAATCGAATGATACACTATACGTTTTAAGTTTTCCCTTATAATGTTTAGCAGCGAATGCCGTAATCGCCGAAGAATCAACGCCACCGCTTAAAAAGACGCCTACAGGTACGTCACTGATTAAATGCCGTTTTACACTTTCTTCCAATAAGCACCGTAGTTTTTCAACAAGGGCGTTTTCTTCGAGGTGTGTCTTTTTAATGTTATGTATATTGAAAAAAACTTTTTCCTGAATCTCTTTTTTCGAAACCATCAGTATAGTACCGGGTTTAACTTCTTTGATTTCGTTATAAAAGGTATTTTCCCCCAACGCATTTTCGAACCAAAAGTATTCTACGAGCGCTTGTTTGTGTAACGTAAATTTGAACGAAGGATGTTTTAGTATCGCCTTTATTTCAGATGCAAATATGAATACATCTGCACTATTTGAAAAATACAACGGCTTAATTCCGAATTGATCTCTTGCTAAAAGCAGCGTACCATTCGTATGATCATAAATTGCAAGGGCAAACATACCGTTAAACATCGAAAAACAATCGCAGCCATAAGCTTCAAACGCATGCAAAATCACTTCGGTGTCAGAGTGCGAAGAGAATGAAACACCCCTTTTTTCTAATACCAATCGCATTTCCTGAAAATTATATATTTCTCCATTAAACACAATGGTATAACGACCGTCGGAAGTTGACATAGGTTGATTGGCGTCAGTAGACAAATCAATAATGCTCAACCTGCGATGACCAAGAGCAACATTTTCATATAATTCAACTTTTCCGAAATCAGGCCCCCGGTGCTTTACCGTATCATTAATGCAAGCTATTAATTCAGGTTGAATCTTTTCATTGCTATAATAAAATAAACCACTAATTCCGCACATTTAAATCTTTTTATTAACTTTTGATATGTCTTTAAGTCACTCTGCTTAACAATTTTTTTAACAGAACAAACGAGAGGATCCACTACATCTTAACTCCTTAAGAGCGAGAGATAAGAAGAAAGACATCTATTTTTATCGAACAATCTGTACCCTTTTAGTTTATTCAATTTCCCTAAATTTAATAGCTCATTAGAAGATAAGGATAAGATATAAGATATCGTCTTAGAAATATCTTTTGAGTCGTTCGGATTAAAAATACACTTAATGTCATGATCTAATATAATGGGAATATCAGATACTGATGAAGAAATAATTGGCTTGCCAACAACCATCGCCTCGCATACTACGTTAGGAAGGCCCTCATAGAAACTAAATAAGCCAACAACGTCTGCATATTGCATTTTAGTCCTAATATCGGAAGTAGCTTTTTTAAATGAGAAAATATTTTCTAACTTTCGTTTTCTAATCATAATTAACGCGTTCTGTAAGGAATCATCAGAACGCTCGTCACCATACCACTCTATTTTAATTCTGTGCTTTTCATTATCCTTCAAAGAATCAACCGCTTCGATAAGACCCTTAGCGTTCTTCATATATTGGTGGCTCGCAGCTACAAGTATATGGATCTTGCCATCTTCACACAGAATATAATCTTCTGAGGATTTCCAATAATCGAAATCAATCAAGTTGTAAATTACATGGCATTTTTTCCATGATAATAAAGGATTTATCTTACGAATAATCCTTAAATTTTCATTAGAATTTGCAACGATATAATCAGCAAATAGATGAAACCAACGGTAAAATCTGCGTTTAAGGGATTTCAAAATATCCGGATTTGCACTTCGCTCACTAACGATTAATTTCCACTTCTTGTAAGGTAAACCGGCAAACTCACATATAAAACCAGCGGCTTCAAGAAAAGACAAGACTGCATCATAATTACCTTTTCTAATAAATTTACGCATTTTAAACAACCGCTTAATGTAATTTGGTTCAATTATAGCGACGATCGGAATACATATTCTATCAAGTTCATTTTTAAAAAAATTCTCTTCATGGTACACGAGAAAGGAAACATCACAACCTCTTTCTTTAAATCCCTTCGCTAATTCTACCATTTGTCTTTGAGCGCCTCCGGACCCCAGGCTATCTATTACACAAAGTAATTTCATAACTGTATTTGAAATAGCCTTCGTTATTTAAAATATCCAAATTTTCTATACCACTTGGATAAAACATATATTCTCCAGATATAAACGCTGTTGTCACGCTTGCTATTCAAATGTTGTTCGAGAAGACATTTAAATTTTGGAACATTCAGATTTGGAACATTTAATAAAAAATCGTCGCCTAAATTACTGATAATTTCGTGTTTCAACTCATTTTTTATCCAACTTCCTAATGGGATTGCAAAGCCCTTTTTCGGGTGATTAAAAACCTTTTCCGGTATATATTCCTCTAAAATGTCCCGGAGGATTTTTTTGCGACAATTTTTTTCATAACGAAAAGATAAAGGCAATGTTCTAGCAAATTCCACAATTCTGTAATCGAGCATTGGACATCTCGTCTCTACAGAGCATGCCATACTCGCTCTGTCTACTTTTACATTGCTATCATTTTCCAGCCATAACTTAATATTCAGATCTGCTGCTTTCTGAATAGGATTTGAGGATAAAGTATTATAAACTTTATAGTTATATAGCCAATTTTTGGTTCTTATCTTTTGTAAAGAGTCGTAACCAATGAATATGGCTTCAATAAAATCATCAATCGTTTTAATTCGCAGAATTTCCCTAAAATTCGAGAATTTCTTTTTTAGATAATTAAAATTAAAGGTCTTTAAAGCAATAAATCTAATCGCTTTCGGAATTCTTTTAAACCTGACAAATTTAGCTACTGAATCAAAATGGTTATATCCGATAAAACTTTCATCACCTCCATCGCCAGTTAAAGCAACAGTCACATATGGCTTTGTGACCGAATTTAGTAATAGTGAGGGTAGCGCAGAGCTATCTGCAAATGGCTCATCATATACTTCCACAAATTTGGGTATTAAAGCGATAACATCACGAGGATTGCAAATGGTGGTTGTATGTTTTGATCCAAGAATTTTTGCATATTCAGATGCAACCTTACTTTCATCATATTTTGGATCATCGAAAGCAATGGAAAATGTATTGATCTGTTTATCCGATACTTTAGAAGCAATAGCCGAAATTAACGCAGAATCAATCCCACCAGAGAGAAAAGAACCTATAGGAACATCTGAGTGTAACCTTATTTTAATTGAATCTTTTAATAAATCATGGAGTTGTTTTTTTGCGTCATTATACGAAATATCACTTAAAACTACTTTTTGCAAATTCCAATATTCTTTGATACTTATTTTAGAAGAATTCAAATTAATTACCATAGTATTCCCTGGAGGAAGTTTATATACATCTTCAAATATAGAATAAGGGCTCGGAATGTAGCCACAATCGAGATATATGGAAACTGCTTCTGAGGAAATTATTTTGTCCTGACTAAGGGGCTGCAATTGGCTACTAATTTCAAAACATCCATTTTTCCAATAGTAATAAAATGGTTTAACTCCTAAGCGGTCTCGGGCACAAAAAATTTCTTGATTTTCTGTATCGTATATACAAAAAGCAAACATCCCATTTAACTTAGGTATTAACTCAGCACCCCATTCTCTGTAGCCAATAAGTAAAACCTCTGTATCACTGGTTGTGACAAACTTGTAACCTAAGACTTTCAGTTCTTCTTTAAGCTCTAAAAAATTATAAACTTCTCCATTATATACTATATGAAGAGTTTGAAACTGCATTGGTTGATTTGACCTGGAATCTAAATCAATAATTGAAAGACGAGCGTGTGCCAAAGTGACATCATTAACTTTACAAAAACCCAGGTTATCTGGACCTCTAAAGCTAATAGACGTAATTTTTTTTACAACATTGTCTTTGTCATAATTGATATTCGTCATATAGATGCCACACATAGTTGTTTATTCTACTTTTAAATTTTTCTAGGATTTTCTAAAACGGGAAGAACGCATTACTAAATGTAAACTTTTGTTATTAACAAGCTAGTGACTTTTATGTACTTTTTAAACGATCATATTTTAGATAAAAAGCGTATAAAATAAAAAGCAGGAACGGAATCGTCCTTGTAAAATTGGCATAGAAATGAGTAAAGACGCCCAACATAGGTATAGTAATTAAACAAAAGACAAATAGCATGTGATAAAAATGGAGAAATGTTTTTGTGCTAAATTTTACAATTGAATATGCAGCAATATAAAAAGCAATACAATATACAGTTGCTGCTATTTTTCCAGATGCTACCATTATATCGCCAATAAAAGTAGAGAAAACCCCGATCTCCTTACCTGTTTTTAAGGATATTTCAGCATTTAAATTTACCGTGTCATTTATTCCGTTATGAATAAATAGTTTATAAAATAAAGGAAAAACTCTTTGTAGAGAAAACTCACCATACTTCACCTTATCAAAAAAAAAACAAAAGTTGATATATGATTGTCCTGCGTAGGAAATCATCGAGCCTTTACTTCCTGTGTCGTAGGCATCAAATCTTGAAAAGGTAAGTATTAAAAAATAACTGACTGCCAACGACAAAATAATAATGGAGGCAATAGAAATATTTTTATGTTGCTTTTTTGACATTCTCTTCCAAAACAAAACTAGCATTCCACCATATGTGATCAACCAGTAAAGTACTTTTGAACGATCAACTCCCTCAATTGCCAAAATTACAATAGCCATAGACGACAAAAAACAAATTGTGTTAAACAATTTAGACCTTTTCAAAAAGCTAATACTCGTAAAATAAAATAAAAGCATTACAATTGAAAAATCGCCAAGTATTCCTGCAACGATAATTATCGGATTACTGGCAAATTTGTTATTAGAGATATCTTCTCCTCTTCCCAATGCATTTCTAAGCGCTCCTAAATCTCCACTTAATACGTGAACGATATTGGTAAGTGAAGTAAAAAAAATTAGCAAAAAAGCGCAGAAATAGATATAAACGATATAATCAAACTGTTTTGGCTTAGTAACTTTTATATTTGTGATTCTCTCACTTTTAAAACGGTAAAAAGGCCAGATGGTAAGGGTTAATAAAAAACAGTAAACTATTGTAGGAAGAAAACTGATCCGGTAATATTGTGTATCAAAGGAACGTAAATCGTTTAAGTCGATAAGGATAGAACAGAAACTTGAAATCAGGTATAACGAAACTAAATATGCACTTAATTCGAATGTCTTCTTTTTATAAAGAATATAAAGTAATAATATAGAAAAATATATAAAAGGGACCCACACCATTTCAACTAAAATCTCAAGAAAATTAAATAAAGTTTATTAAAAGTATTAGGAATTAAGAAAAACTTCGAAGTCTTTTATAAAAGCCTGGAAGGAGACTTCCATAAAAGGCTAAACAACTGAGGGCAATAATAATTCTATAAATTAAAGGGATTTCGGTATACATTGTATATATTGCTATACTTAAAGCCGGAATAAGGAGAATAATAAAAATACGGATATTGAATGGAATATAATATAACCTATTAGATACAAACCACGAGATTGATACTAAAAATAAATTAGTGATAATCATAGAAAAAACTACCCCCGACAACTGAAATAATTGAATAAAGATGTATAATGAAATGACGTTGACAACAACTGATAGTAAAAATGTATACGACAGATATTTGGTCTTCTCTCGGATTTTCGGACCTATGTCAATCGTTTCTTTTATTATGTACAATGAAAAGAATAAAGTCAAACCACCTACATACTTATAAGCCTCATAAAATTCCTTGGTAGCTAACAACCTTACCATTTCCTTTGAAAATAACGATATTAAACAAACGCAACAAAATGTTGCACTTACCACAATCGGAAATACGTTGGAAAATACGACTTTATTATTCTTATTTTTAAATTGGGCATGCATGAAAGGAGCCCACGCTAAAATAAAGGCTGTATTAACTAATTGGATAACAGACGCCAACTTCATAGAAACAGAAAAAATACCTATGGCTCCTAAAGTTAAAAACCCCAACATAAAAAATCGATTGGCCTGGTCCAAAATCATGCTTCCAACTCTTGCTGGAAACTGGGGCAAAGCGTATTTCAGATTTTTATATGATAAGATTTTCGACAATCTAAAAAGAAGTAAGTGTCTTACGTAAAAAGTGACTAATGCTGTAGATAAAATCATTGAAGCCACTTGCGCATAAAAAACGCCAGGTAAACCCAATTGTAAGTTAATTATAAACAAGTACACAAATAATAATGAAAATACAACCTGAGTAATAATGACAATGAGAAATTGCACATTTTTCTTCTCAAATCTTAATAAAACTAATCCCAGCATATTGACATTAGCCAGAGGCACCTGGATGGATATCGTTTTTATTAGCAGAGAATATTGGACGGTATTAAAAAGCTTCGTAGAAATAAAAGAAGCTGAGAAGAAAATTAAAAGCCCGATTGAGACTGAGCAAGCTGCAACCCATATATAAATGTTAGATACCAAAAGCTTTCTTTTTAAACCCTTGTATTCATAGAAAAACCGCTGTAATGATGTTTCTAATTGTAATAAGCCTAATATTGCTACAACCGCAAAAACGGAACCTATCATATCTATAACCCCATACTCAGTTTTATTAAAGTATCTCGTATAAATAGGCAAAATCACAAAACCTAATAGTTTTTGAATAGAGGTAGCTAAACCGAAAGATAAAAATGCTTTAAAAAAATCTTTCATTTAACGCTAAATCTTTCAACCCATCTACTAACATCATAGTTTTTAACTATTGAAGGATCTAATTCTTTGAAAGGGGAATCAATAAATTTTTTCAAATATTGTTTGTTGTCTCTTCCAATAATAAAAACGTTTTCCGGATGATAAAAATCCTGAGACACGATGGAAACATCATTTGTAATTAGTTTCTTTTTGAAAAAAGTGGATTCCATTGGCCTTAATGTTAAACCAGATTGTCCAATCGGTTTAACATCTACGATTGCTTTAGCTTTAGATACTAATCCCAAGTATTCTTCATAAGGTATTTCTCGGCAGTTTTTTTGGGAACTTTCATTCTTATCCGGAACGATATGAAAATAGGTACGTAACCCGCTTTTATTTAGATCGCTTTCTAATTTGTTTAAGCTCTCTTTTCTTCCTTTATTAATTCCAATAAAAACTGCGTCAAATTCTATTGTGTTGTTTGGCAATAAAATGTCGTCAAAAAAGAATGTAGTATTAAATCGCATATTATACTTTAGGCAATCGTCAGGATCAAAAGACCATAATTCGGTTGTATTTGACAAATGAGATGAAGGTACGCCGGATCTAAAAGCAGGATTCCAATACCAGTAAATTATTCTAATATTTTTATTGGCTTTTTTTATATATCTTACAGCACACGTTTTTTTTTGCGGTGCAAAAAAAATTACTGTTTTTATTGAAGACAATCCTTTTTTCCAATCATCGTACCAGTATGCTTGCGATAGTTTGAAATATCTTAAAATCACTTTAATAACTTTTGAAAAAATAGTAGATTTTCTATAGATCGAGACTGCACGAAATCCTTTATTTGTAAAATGCGTTCTAAAAAATTCTATTGAATTATCATAAAAAATTAAAATATCTTTATTAAGTTCTTCCATAGCTAGATTTTAAGATATTAATATATACTGCAATTAAAAAAGGTTCCTAAACGCAGTAGCTGAATCAATGTGGATTTAACTTGTCTAAGAACTGTGAATAATTCATCAACATGTAGATCTATGTCAGAGCATTTATAACTTACTACTTAATCCAACAATGTAAAATAACCTATCCCTATGCCACTGTAGCAGAAGTAACTTCACTAATTATATCAGTTTCATCTTTATCCATCAAGCAAAATATTGGATAGGTTACCACTTTCAAAAAGTTAGCACTTTAAAAGATTTCCTACCTTTTAAAAATCCTTTTCCACCACACTTCATTTTCAGCATCATCGACATAACCATAACCGTAACCATATCCATACCCGTAGCCATAACCGTATTTTCCAAACCCTTTACCTTTTATGCCGTTAAATACAATGGCCGGATTTTTAAGACTTTTTCTATGAAGCCTTTCTGCCAGTTTCTTCAAAAACATTCTTGGAGTATAGGAATCACGAACCACGTAGAGGCTTACATCGCACATAGGAGAGATAATAAACGCATCGGTAACAGGATTTACAGGAGCGGTATCAATAAGAATATAATCAAAATGAATATTCAGATATTCCAGTAATTCGATCAATCGTCCATTTGAAATCAGTTCTGATGGATTTGGAGGAATAGGTCCGGATGGTATTAAAGATAGATTTTTTGTAGCAGTTTGTTTAATAATGTCCTCCATCCCGGCTTTCCCAATCAAATAATTTGAAAGTCCGGTATGGCGTGATACATTAAATTGCTCGCTTACTTTTGGTTTACGTAGATCAAGTTCAATCAACACTACTTTTTTATCCATTAATGAAAGACTCATTCCAAGATTGATTGCGATAAAGCTTTTCCCTTCTCCACTGATGCTCGAAGTAATCATAATTTTTTTATGTGTTTCATCTATTCCCATGTAGGAAAGGGAAGTCCGTATTTGACGAAATTGTTCGGCAATAAAACTTCTTTTTCCCTCTGAAATTACAATGGGTGTTTTGGAACGGTCATATAATACTTCACCTAAAATTGGTATATCGACATATTTTTCAATTTCAGATCTATTCTGTATCGTACGGGTAAAGACATCTTTCATATAAATCATCAGAATCCCCAATATAAGTGCTGCTAATATTGCACCCAGATAAATGAGTTTGGGTTTTGGACTTACTGGAATATCTCCTGATTCTGCCGGATCAATGATCCTGCTATCCGCAACCGCAGATGCAAATGACAAAGCTGTTTCCTCTCTTTTCTGCAATAAGAAAGTGTAAATATTATTTTTTATTGCCTGTTGCCGGCTGATTCCCAACAATTCTCTTTCCTTTTCAGGAACCGTTTTAAGAATGGCGTTATATTGATTATTCGTTGTCGTAATATTGTCACGGGCTGCTACCAGGTTTTTTCTCTGGCTGTTGATATTTTCCAAAATCTGCGGCCTTAACTTATTAATTCCATCCTGCAGAGAAACCACAGCCGGATTATTTTCAGGAACGATCTTTTTTGTTTGTGTATATTTTAACTGAAGATCAGATAATTTTTGCAAAAGATCCGCAAGCACCGGATCTGCGAGCCCTGAAGTTGAAGGAACAATCGCTGCGTTTTCTGCTTTTGAGGACGTACCGAAGGTTGGAGGAACAATTCCGCCTATCTCGCCCCTGGTGTTAATGTATTTTTCAACCTGGTCGAGCATGGCAAGCTGAACATTTATATCACTTACTCTCTGATCATTAGCAGCTACAGTTTGTAAATAAATCTGTCCCTGGGCGCTGATGTCAGTTATCTTGTTTTTTGCTTTAAAGTGTTGTAAGCTTTCTTCTACCGAATCAAGGTCGCTTTCTACGAACCTCAAACGTTCATTTACAAATTTCAACGTATTTGCCGCTAATACGTTTTTATCAAGGATAGCTGCTTGAGTATACACCTTTAATAAATCATTTAAAATATCTTCACCTCGTTTTGGCACCTGCCCCTCAATACTAAGGTCTATTACCGTAGATTGTTTGCTGGATGGCACAATCTTTATCTCATTCAAAATAATGTTTGCGGCATTCTTTACGGTATTTAGGGCAAAATAAAAATCATTGCCTTTTTCCTCCTCAGGATCATCAGCAGCTTTATAATATTTATTGGGTAGAAATTTCAGAACACCAAACCGGGTGTTCAACCACTGATTTAATGGATAATTTACGTGATCTATCGTCACTGTTGAGGATGCACTATTATAGAGAAAGGGAACTTTCTTTACAATATGAATAGAATCAGGATCCCTTGCCTCTATTACAACAGGAGAAAATATATAAGCGGATTGATTCAAAACCCTTCCCTGCACATATATTGGTGCATAAAGATGTAAGTCTTTTACCACCTGCTGCATTAATGTCTTTGACTGCAAGACCTCCACTTCATTTTCCACATTTTTTTTGGAGCCGAACATATCAAATGCCTGCATCATATCATTTGCATTCGCTGGAGTATTCTTATCATCCTTAATTAATAGAGTAGCGGAGGTCTCATATACAGGCATGTTATAGCGCAAATAAATCCAGGCGCCCGTAAGAGTGATGATAAGAAGTAGTACGAAAATTGGCCAGTAAGAAAGAAATTTATATAGTAGATCGCCTATTGAAACTTCTTCCTGTTCATCAATTTCGGCATTGTTAATGGATGATTGCATTCTGGTGATTAGTTTGTATTAACATTTATTTATGAATGTGATTGAGGACACAACCACTATTATGAATTTGTACTAAATTTTATGTCGATAAAGCTATTTGGGCAGGTAAGTATCATTACACATATGAACGCTCTCTTTCAATATATCATTTCAGAGCAGTTTGCTGGATTTTTTTTACCAAAGACACAAAACGCTACTAATTTTTTTGGGGTTTGATAATAAATCGGCCTTATTTATCTGTTTACTGAAGAATGAATTTTACAGTTTGAAGAGATTTGTTAATGATATAATTTACAGTTTAAAAACATTCGTGAGCAATATAATAATTAAAGAAAGAGCGCTAAGAATAACCGGTATCCTTTGCTGGAACAAACTGGTGCTCGCCACTTTGTCTTTTGCAGGTTCCACGTAAATAACATCATTTGATTTCAAAAAATAGTAAGGTGACTGTAATATTTTAGAAGAACTTAAATTTAATCGGGTAATTAGCTTATCCGGTCCTTCCTGCCTGATCAATATTACATTATCACGAAGTCCGTAAATAGTTAAATCTCCTGCATCGCCAATCGCTTCCAGAATGCTTATTTGTTCGCTTGGAGCGATGATTACACCAGGACGATTCACTTCTCCTAAAACGGTAACTCTAAAATTTAAAAACCGGGCGCTTACGATCGGATCAAACAATAGTTTCTTCTCAATTAATAAATGGGTAATATTATTCTCCAGTTGTTTTTGTGTGAGGCCCGCAGCGGGGATATCACCGAGAACCGGGAATTTGATCATTCCATCATCACCAACCAGGTAACCAGCAGTTTCCGGCATATTGGGGTTCGTAGAAGCACTGGGTGTAATCGGCAGATTTGGTGTATTAAAAATAATGGTGGCCTCATTGCTCAGACTACTTACGGTAATGCTCAAGATATCTTTTTTCTGGATAATCGGCTCGAGGTTGGCTTTAGATAAAATCCTTGCCGAGTCCTGAACATCTCTAAAATAGGCTACTTTTCTTGTGTTGGCACAGGATGCGATCATAAGGGACAGAAAAAAAGAAAACAACAAGTAGATTGTTGTTTGGTTAACTTTATGCATAAAATAAAATAATAAACTTCGACAAATATATTGGAATAATTGAAGCTCTTTGATTTGTGAACGCATTCTAAATCGAATATGGCTTCGCCTTCCTCAATTACATTGAGCTGAAAAAAATAAAGCAAAAACTGTAGTCTAATCCTTACTAAGAACCGCTTTCAAAACTAAATACCCTAGTAGAACCACCAATATTTTTATTAGCAATTGCAGTTTAAAGATCAAGTATTACAAAGTATTTTTTTAGTTTTCGTTCTCAATCGGCGGCGAAATTAAATCATTCTCTTTTAATGAGTTGATAAAATCAGTTCCCATTAAGATATTTCAATCAATTTTTTCTTTAAATTCCTTTTTAGGAATTGCGGGTTAGTCCAAATTGTACGACCTATAATCAATTTTAAATCAGCTGATTAGTGTTATTATGAATCTTCCCCATCAAATATCCACAAAAGGTAATTGTTCAATGATACTTTTACTGCAGCTTGACATATCTCCTCGATAAATCTTAACTTCAATTATCGAAACTGATGCGTAGAAAATACAGAGCTTATGAATAACTGTTAATTAGGGAAAAAGCGTTATAGGATCAAAAAGATATGGGATAAAAAATGACAAAGGCTACAAACCATCAATCCGTAAAAAACGGCGTTCGCCTAAAATCTTCATCTGTTGATAGATAATTCAATGTGACAGATAGCAGGGAAAATGAACCGTCCTAAAAAAACTATACACAAAATGTATTAGTTTATGACAGAAAAAAAGAGAAAATCAATTCCAAGTACACGGTCCGATCACAAAACTCCATTTCCGAAACATTTAATTTTTCAGATTGTAAAGGAGATTGAAAATGGTACCAACAGGAAAAGCGCTTGTTTAAAATATGGAATGGCTTACTGTACGCTTTGTGAATGGATGAATAAATACGGGTCAGAAGTGTATCATTGTTCTAAAAAACGGGTGTATCCTCTTAAAGACAAGAGAGCCATTGTGCGGGCTATAAATGAAGGTAGAACGACGAAAAGAGAAGCATGCATTAGTCATGACATCGACAAGAAAGTGTTGAATCAATGGATTCGAAACTTTCGTAATCAATCAGATGAACTTAGCTCTTCTAATGAAGTAACCATGATTGAAATAAAAGATTCTCTAAAAGAAGAAGCTGTCAAAGAATTAGCGCAGGCAATGCTTAAAATAAAAGCATTGGAAACAATGATTGACATTGCCGAAGAACAATTTAAAATTAATATCAGAAAAAAGTTTGGTGCCAAACAGTAGAAAGAATGAAGCAGGAGAATCCTGAAATCGGGATCGGGAAACTATGCAAACTGTTTGGCAAAATCAGACATGCCTATTATGACCATCAATGGCGTGCAAAAGATGATTTACTAAAAGATGAAATTGTTCTATTGCTTGTGGGTGAGACCAGGAAAGATCTTCCACGTATAGGAACAAGAAAATTACTTCATCTTATTAAACCTAAGCTGGAAGAACACAAACTGGATATTGGCAGGGATTATTTGTTTGAATTGCTTGCAAACAATAAAATGCTTATCAGAACCAGGCGAAGGAAAGCTATAACGACCAACTCCAATCATTGGATGCGCAAGTATAGCAATCTTATAAAGGAGCTTGAATTATGCAGACCGGAGCAGCTTTGGGTAAGCGATATAACGTATATAAGGCTGATCAATGGTTTCGCTTATTTGAGTCTCATTACTGATGCTTATTCACATAAGATAATGGGATATAACCTAAGGAAAGATTTGAGCGCCGAAGGTTGTTTAAAGGCGTTAGAGATGGCTTTACTAAGTAAGTCATTCTTTAACCAGCAACTGATCCATCACTCAGATCGTGGTTCCCAATATTGTTGTAAGGCTTATGTGGACAAGCTGACAACGCATAACATTGCTATTAGTATGACAGAGAATGGGGATCCTTATGAGAATGCAATTGCCGAAAGATTGAACGGGATATTAAAAACAGAATTTAATCTTTATAGCAGCCAGGTAAGCTTTGAAGATACAGCAAAAATGGTAGAACAGTCCATTATCACTTATAATCATTGCCGTCCTCATTCAAGTTGCGATTATCTTACTCCAAATCAGGCTCATCAGAAATCCGGCTTACTTAAAAAAAGATGGAAAAATTATTATCAAAACTCCTTTACGAACACATAAATCCTAAAAAACAAAAACTTAATTTTGAAAAATTCACACCTGTATAGCTTTGTCAGGATTAAAAAACCGACCTGTATAGTTATTTCAGGATTTATTTATTAACCTGTATAGCTATTTTAGGACTAGACATAGCTATTTTAGGACTAGACATACGGCAAGGCTCCTCCCAGTCAAAGGCATATCAAAAGCATGGATAGAGTATGAATTATAGTAAAAACACTATGCCCCGCTATATAAATCCGGACGCTAACATCCGGCGGCGGAAAAACATATTCCTCAGAAAATTTTTTTTCTGCCGGTTGAAAGAAGTTCTTCTATTTCAATGATTATATAAAAGGACAAAAAATATTATGGTAATGAAGGCCATTCCAGTATTGTCCTGTAGTTTTCTTTAAGTTCACGTTAATCGTCTATTTAGAAAACCTTGAAGGTGATCGTTGCACCATCTCAAACGTTACCATTCGCCTCGATATATTGTTTTTTATCGT
>JBQCFI010000133.1:0-3525 GCA_051959325.1 Ginsengibacter sp.
GGCAACTTGTTGAGCGCATTTTGCGGCAGCGTGAGCTTCTCCCAATCATTTAGCGGCGGCAATGGCCAGCAGGCCGATGCCAGCACATCACCGGTGTTGTCTTTCATTATCACTACTGAAACTTCTTTCCTGTTTACGCTATCATCCCCTTGTAATGCCAGCTCGATCTTTGTTTGCAACGCTGCATCTATGCTGAGTGTAATGTTCCTGTTACGTTTTTTAAATTCAGCAACCTGGGCGCTGTTAATGCCCGAGGTGAGTAAATCAGCGAGCGCGCTGAAATCCCTTTTCACCACTGTCATCTGGGTACCCGATACGGGTAAGAATTTTTCTTCGCGGTAGCGATCGGCACTCACTTCGTATTTTTCAACCGGCGCAGGAAAACCCCTGAGTTCGGCGGCGTGAGCATATTCCGCAAAATACCCGTTATTGCCACCGGAGAACACGCCTGTATTGGCATCACCCGTCCAGAAAAACGTGTACTCACCAAAAGGATAATAGCGGTCTTGCCTTTTATACGAAAGGGATTTAAGGTTTTCTGCCGGTATACCAAGAGCGAGCAACGAATCTTTCTGTCTTTCTACTAAATTCAAATCACTGGACGCAAGCAACCTGCCCTTCCTGTCATAAATATTTCCTGCCTGCAGCCGGTTCATCAGGATGCTGATCCTGGGATTATAGCTGTACATGCGTACGCCACTGCGGTCGGCTACCAGCGCTGGCTCCACAATCCATTTTTTCCTGTTAAACGTATAGCCGGATACGTTAACAATAAGCAGCACAATCGCTGCACAGGCAGCAAGTAACGCCGGGACAAGATTTTTATCCTGCCTCCGGGAAATGTAGGCCATCTGCGCCTGCGTTCCCTTTAAACGGGATGCACCCAGTAAAAAACCTATTGCCACCATACTACATAAAAGCGATGTACCGCCGTAGCTGGTAAAAGGCAATGCAACTCCCGACAGTGGCAGGGCGCCGGTAGAACCTCCTGCGATCAGGAGAAATTGAACAAATAACCCGATACCGGCGCCGGCGCACAGGTAAAATAAAAAGGGCGGTCCCGCCTGCCTTCCAATAATAATAGAGCGATGCAGCAGCAGGAGAAATAAAATAAAAATGCACGTAATACCTGCCCATCCGAATTCCTCGCCAATAGCAGGAAGAATCATATCGGTATGGGCTTCAGGGATCGTTTTGCCGAAACCCTCTCCGGCGCCTTGCCCTGTAATGCCACCTGTAGAAATCGCCCAGATACCATTGGCTACCTGGTCGCCACCATATACCTGGTTGTTCCATGGATCAGACCAGATTGCTTTGCGCTCTACGAGTCTGTGTATAGGTCCCGGTATTACTTTCGCTAAAACCGGCACCTGGTCGAGCAACAGGAACCCGCTTACTACTACCAGCGCCATTATGGATGATTCACTTAATCTCTTTTTGCCAATCAGCATAAAAAGGATCAGTGCTCCTGCTGTGACACCGGTGGCCATCCACACATTTTTGAAGATCCAAATGCTAAGCGCATACAGGAGCATGGTAGCAACAACCTGTATAAAATCTCCTCGTGAAAAAGAGAAAAGTATAATGAAAGTGAAACAGCAAATGATGGCCGGACCGAGGTCACCTATTATGAGAAACAACAAAATAGTAGCGACAATGGCGATGACAGCCCATACAAAAAATGATAGCCGCTTTCCAAATGACGGATATTCTGAGATGAACTTTTCATTGACTGCGAAGAATCCACCGAGGAAAAGGATCACCATATACTTTACGACCTCGCTCGGCTGAAATCCGAATAGGTTTACTTTAACGCCGCTGCCCTCCGGTCCGGTGCCAAACAGGATGGTAAGACCCAGCAATCCCATCGCTGCGACGGCCCACGGCCAGCCATTGGCAGCGCTTCTTTCATTTTTAAAAATAAACAGGCGGAAGAATCCAGAATCAGGCGTAAACTTTTTCAGGTTGATAAACTGGAACGCGGCTATGGCGCACATTCCTATGCAGAAATAAATGAAGGTGCTCTTCACCAGGAAGCGGTCTCTTAAGGGGTCCTGTAAACTGAATAAGGCGATAAAGGAAAGGCCCGTCAGTATCATTACAACCGGCAGCAACAATTGGTCGGCGCCCGGTGAACGAATGGACAAAAGGAGATGCAGCAACAGGAAGGAAGCAAAAAAGGTGACTACGATAATGCGAAACCAGTAGGTCACCTCTTCAGGTGTCCTTACAATAAATGCCTTTTCTTTTTTCAGGTTATTAAAATCCTGTGTCGAAAAAAGTTTCAGCGTGTGCGGCGATTGTACAAAATGAAACACTGCACTGCCATGAAGTTTTTCAACTCCCTTCGAAGGGCCGAATTCATAACCGGGCTGAAGAGGAATCAGGTCAAAAGGTTTGTTTACCGGCAGGTCTGAAAACGAAAAGTTTCCTGAGACATCGGTACGGGCATATGCATTAAACGAGAGTAGTTGGAGTTTTTTTGTCGAGTCCCGGTAAAGTACTTTGCGAACCCCATCCTTAAATTGAATGATATCGTTGTCGTCACCGGTTGCATCGGTATTGTCCTGCGGAACCAACAGCCGTAGTCTAAGTAAAGCACCTTGTACCGGCTGGCCGCTGTGGTTTTTTATTGTTCCTGAAATAGTACCCGTTCCCAATCCTACGTCGGTTTGTGCAGAAACCTGCAAGGGATGCTGTGTTTCCTTTTTAAATGAGGTAGAATCGTCTTTGGAAAAGCCAAGCAAATCCCTGGAGAGTTCCACTCGCTTTTTGAAAGATGCTCCGCCCTCTGAAAAGGCCTGGTCAGCATTGACGAAATAGGGCGCTTTATTTAAAGTGCCGGCATTGTCGATCTCTTTTCCCTGTTTTTTTGCAGCAGCAACCGTTGTGGCAATGAAGGAAACGTCTTTCGGATCTTCGAAATACATTCCTTTTTCCAACACCTCTTTCATCCTTTCCCCTGGCTTATCATCATTCAGGTTGATCATGGTCCCGTTCGCTATGCGGGTCTTCACTTCTGCAAAATCACGTTGCAACACCGAAAACATTTTCGAAAACAGGAATGCCATGATGATGCCTGTAAGTAAAAGGCAGGTACGTTCTGCATTTCTGTTTTTGAGCCATGAGCCGGAGTTTGTCATACGTTACCTGGATTTTGTTGGGGTGAAGAATAGGGAGTCTTTAAATTGGCCTGATACCACAGAATCTTTAAATGCCACTTTATATTCAACCGGAACACGGCAGTTGATAAAGCGCACGTGCCTGAACGTTACATTGTTCTTTTCAATCACAAAGCCCACATCAAAATTTTGAAATACCACGCTGTCGATTACAATATTTTTAGCCGCAGCATCAATCATAACGGCAGCGCCTTTATACAAACTGTCAGCTACGAACACGGCCCCATTACCGGAAAGATAAAAGCTGTCTTTCGCTATAGTCAGCGGGCCATTTAATGGGATAGCAGCGTTATCCGGTGGCAGTGAATACGACTTCGATGAATCGCTCACGCGCGCCACTAAT
>JBQCFI010000134.1:0-6790 GCA_051959325.1 Ginsengibacter sp.
TCTCTAAAAACCTAAATACAACCGTTTCGATTAAAAAAATTGACCTCGAACTGTTCGACAAAATGTCTATCCAGGGGTTACTGGTTTTAGATCGTAAAAAAGATACGTTGCTGTATGCCGGAGCTGCGAAAGTAAATATTACCGATTGGTTCTTTTTTAAAGACAATATTGTATTGAAATATATCGGCCTTGATGATGCGTTGGTGAACCTTTATCGCAGCGATTCCGTTTGGAATTATCAATTTTTAATCGACTACTTTTCTGGCCCACGAAAACAAAAAGCAGATACATCTTCTTCTGTGATCAACCTTGATCTGAAAGTGATCAATTTTAAAAATATCCGCATCTGGCAAAAAGATGAATGGCGCGGTGAAAATATGCTTGCTTCTGTAAGCAAACTAAATGTTCATGCAGATGAATTTGATACTAAAAACCGAATCATTAAAATCAGTACGGTCACTTTAGATCATCCATCTTTTTCTTTGTATGATTATACGGGCAAAAGACCCACCGACACTACCTCTTCGCCAGAAATTATCGCTCCGGAAACGCCGGGTCTTCAATGGAATACTGACCGATGGCAACTCTCGGTCAATAAACTGAGTTTAAATAACGGTCTTGCAGCGATTGAAAGAGAAGGAACGTATCGGGCGCCAATCAATGAATTTGATGAAAGACATATCATCCTTTCAGATATAAAAGGAACGTTCAAAAATTTCACCTTGATCAACGACACTTTACGATCTGCGGTTTCTGTTTCTGTGAAAGACAGAGGCGGTTTTGTGGTAAAAAAATTAAATGCCGATTTCAGATTCACTCCCAAATTAATGGAGTTTAGAAATCTGGATATCATTACCAACAAAAGCCGGCTAAGAGCTTATTGTGCCATGCATTACAATCATTTTAATGATGATATGCAAGACTTTGTGCACACAGTAACTTTAGATGGGCGTTTTAAAAACAGTGAAGTGAGCAGTGAAGATCTTGCTTATTTTGCTCCTGAAACGCGATCATGGAATACAGTTTTTTCTGTTAACGGCGAAGCACACGGAAAAGTGGATAATATCACCGGCCAAAAAATAATCTTTAATGCAGGGGAACAAAATTATCTAAACGGAGATATCAGCCTGCACGGCTTGCCGGATATTGACAAAACGTTTATTGATTTCAGATCGCGTGAATTAAGAACGACTTATAATGAACTGACACGACTGATACCGTCTCTTAAACAAATAACGAATCCAAAATTAAGCGCTTTTGGAAGCATCCGGTTTTCGGGCAGCTATACCGGATACATCCGCGATTTTGTAACTTATGGCACACTCACAACCGATATTGGCACTTTACAAACTGATCTGCAAATGACCATTCCGCAAGAAGGAAAAGCAGTTTATGAAGGAAAAATTTCAACCAACAATTTTCAATTAGGAAAGTTTATTGACAACAGCGAGATCGGAAATATTGTTTTTAATGGGAAAATAAATGGAAAAGGTTTTAATGCAAATGATGTAAACATAGGCGTGGATGGAAGCATCAGCAAGATTGAATTTAACGGTTATACCTACACGAATATCACTGCTCACGGAGATTTTAAAAATAAGCTTTTTACCGGAACAGGAAGCATCAATGATCCGCATATTAAAATTGATACATTAGAAGGTTCTATTAATTTCAGCAAATCAAATCCGGAATTTAACCTGGAAGCAAATGTGAGTAAACTTCATTTGAAAAATTTGCGTTTTACCAATGATAGTGTTGCTGTAGCAGGAAAATTCAAACTAAATTTTACGGGAAATAATATCGATAATTTTTTAGGGTCGGCGAAATTATATGATGCAGTTTTATCTGATAACGGCAAACAATTATCATTTGATTCTTTAAAAATTAATTCCACTTTTATTGACGGTAAAAAATTTTTATCAATTGAAACAAATGAACTCTTTGCCAGTATTAACGGTAGTTTCAGGATTTTAGAACTTCCGGACGCCTTTCAATTATTTTTGAATAAATATTATCCTGCCTACATTAAGAAACCCAAAAAAAATGTAGAAAATCAAAATTTTTCTTTTCTTATCAATACAAAGAATATCAGTGAATACATCAATCTATTTGACACAAAAATTACCGGATTTGACAATTCGGTAATCAGCGGTGAGATTAATATCGCCGCAAATACATTGAATCTGTTGGCGACGGTCCCTAAATTTAATTACAGCAATATCAGTTTTAAGAATATTGCTTTGAGTGGCACCGGAACAAAGGATACACTGGTTTTTAAAGGGGATATTGAAGATGTGGTCATCAACGACAGCCTTCATTCTCCTGATACAAAACTGAGTATTGTTGCCGCAAATGATGTGTCTGATATTCACATTCAGGCTACAGGAAATAAAACAGTAAGCAATGCAGATATTTCCGCAAGGGTAGAAACAAAGAAGAACGGATTCATATTAACCTTTAATCCTTCTACTTTTATTATCAATCAAAAGCAATGGACGATAGCAAAAAATGGTGTGCTGGAACTGGATGATAAAATGCTGATGGCAAATAATATCCGTTTTTCTCAAAACGGCCAGGAGATTTATATTTCGACACAACCTTCTGCCATTGGCAACAGCAATGATGTGATCGTTGCCGTTCAAAACCTGATCATAGAAGATGTGGCGCCGATGTTTTTGAAAACACCGAAACTTGGCGGATTGCTAAACGGCAATCTTCGCATCAATGATCCATTTGGAAAATTGGGAGTAGAGTTTGACACAAAAATTGATCAATTCAAATTTGAAAACGATTCTGTTGGTGTTATTACAGCACAAGGCGAATATCTTACAGGACCTGGAAATTTAAGCATAGATCTGATTTCGAATAATAACCTTTATAATTTTAGAGCAAACCTGGATTACCACCTGAAAGACACTACTACCAATCAATTGAGTGGTTCGGTTGTTTTTAATAATTCAGGAATCCATATTCTTGAAAATTATCTAAACAATATTTTTACAAGCATTTATGGAAAGGCAACAGGTAGATTAAATATTTCAGGAAAAGCGTCTGCACCAAAACTAACTGGAAGTATAAGGCTGGACAAAACCAGTATGATCGTCGATTATACCAAATGTAAGTACACTTTGGCAGATAGTTCGATCATTACTTTTAACCCGGATGAAATTGATTTTGGAACCTTAAAAATTATCGATACGCTTCGGCATACAGCGACCGTTACCGGTAAAATTTATCATAGTTTTTTTGATAATTTTTTCTTCAATGAGCTTCATTTAAAAACGGATGCGATCGGGAATAATCTGCCCAGATTTACGTTACTAAATACTACAGCCCGCGACAATAAAGAGTTTTACGGCCACGTAGTAGGCCGTGCGGAATTATCACTGAATGGTTTTATAAATGATATGACGATGAATATTTCCGCAGAACCAACGGATAGCAGCCATATTTATTTGCCTACCGGCGAAACTGCTGAAACTGGCTCCATGGATTACATTGAGTTTATAAAATTCGGCCGCGAAATGAAAGCTGATTTGCGCACAAGGGATAATTCGGCTAACATAAAAGTGAATATGGAACTTACTGCAAATCCTTTAGCTAAGATTGATGTAATTCTTGATGAAACAACCGGCGATGTGATCAAAGCGCAAGGCAGTGGAAAATTAAATATTTCTGCCGGCACGAAAGATCCGCTTACCATTCGCGGCAGGTATGATATCGAGCAGGGACAATACACATTTAATTTTCAAACTTTCTTAAAAACACCTTTTACTTTACAACAGGGATATATCGAATGGTCGGGTGATCCGTATCTGGCTAACATGAACATTGACGCCATTTACCGGGCAGAAAATGTAAACCTGAACAACATTCCAACCACTACAGGTTACAGACATATCAATGGGGACGTGGATATTCTTTTTAAATTAAGAGGCACTTTAAAAAATCCACAACCGGAATTTGAATTCCAGTTTCCTTTCGATAATCCATTGAAATCTGATCCGATTGCCAATGAATTTTTGAAAACAAGATACCAGGAAGATAAGACCGCATTAATGAACCAGGTAGCTTCGCTGCTGTTGTTCAATCAATTTATGAATACAGATCAAGGGCTGCTCACTGGGAATAACACCGGAAATTTTGTGACCAGAAGTGTAGGCCAATTGTTATCATCAACGCTTTCTACCTCTTTGAATTCGTGGTTGCAAAGAGTCTTGAATACAAATGCGATAAACCTGATCACAACCATCAATACAGCAGATTTTAATTTTGAAAAAGGCGCGACACAAAAGGAACTTCAGAACGTAGGAAACTTCGGTTTGAAGACTGCTTTTTTAAACAATAAATTATTGGTAACAGTGGCAGGAAACGTGGACTACAGGCTCGGGCAGACAGTTACCACTTCTAATTCAAACTTTTTATTTACACCGGACGTTTCATTTGAATATTTAATAACTCCGGATGGCAGGTTACGCGTGATTGGGTTCAACAGGAGCGATGCGGATATTGGCGATTTGGTAGGGGTAACACGGAGAAACCGCACAGGTATCCAACTTTCTTATAGGAAAGATTTTGACACGTTCGCGGAATTTTTTACCAATGAAAAAAGAAAAAGAAAAGGGAGCAGGTGATAAAATTGTTTCAGCGTTGATAGTTTCTGGTACGACCAGGAAAACAGCAGCGGTTGAACAAGGAACGTTAGTTTGTTAACTTTTCAGCAAACGTACAAATACAGTGAATTTGTGTTTTATTAAATGATTCTCTTTGTATCGGTTATCGTTTGTCTTCAGCTTTTATCTTTAGCTTTTTGCCTTCTGCTTTTTGCTCATTTTCCTTTAATTTGAATTTTACCATTTTGGTAATGAGAACTGACGGAAGCGGTTTATCTAACGGGAATTGAACCGAACCTTTTGCGCCTTTATAAATTGAAAGTTCTTTTTTAAATGCTTCAATTCCTGAAGCGGTTGGATAAAATCCAATGTGATTGTTATGCCCGGCAAAATACACCAGTATTCCAAAATGCTTATAAGCTGGCATTTGATAGCTGATCACCTCTTCGGCTTTTGGCGCTGCTTTTTTAATTGTTGTGCGCATTTCTTCTAAAAGGGTTCTTAGATTTTCAGGAAAACTGGCAATATATTCATCAACATTTTTGAAACTTGTCTTTTCCATAGTTTGAAGTTTTTAAGGAATTTCGCGTGAGCAATCACTACGAAAATGTATTTTTCTTTCCGGTTATTTTGTAGAGAAAATACAGCAACTAAAATAGCTTGAAAAAATTTCTTATTTAAAAGTACAACAACCAATACTTATTTTCCAAAAGGCATATAATTTGTTTAGTCTAATCCATTGGTATTTATATAAATCAAGTGCAAGGAGCATTCTTTTGTTATGAACGGAATAAATAAAATCGCCAGCGAAAAAGTTAATGGGGCATTAGGAGCAACTGATTCAGTAAAAAGAAATGATGTACCATCTTCGATCCCGGAAAAATTACAAGACCCGACGAGCAAGTATCCGAAACCTCCTTTTAAAAGGCAATCACAACCCTGGCCCGGATTAGCAGGTAAAATGGATCCCCGGCCGGATCATGGAGAAAAAAGTTATAAAGGTTCGGGGAGATTAACAGGGCGAAAAGCTTTGATCACAGGAGGTGATTCAGGAATGGGTCGTGCCGCCGCAATCGCCTATACGCGCGAGGGAGCAGATGTTGCAATCAATTACTTTCCATCCGAAGAACCGGATGCACAGGAAGTAATTGAGCTGATTAAAGCAGAAGGAAGAAAAGCAATCCCGATCCCTGGAGATATCCGTGAAGAAGCATTTTGCAAAAAACTGGTTGAGGATGCAGTCAATGGGCTTGGAGGACTTGATATTTTGGTAAACAACGCAGGACGCCAGCAAAGCAACGCTTCCATTCTCGATATTTCAACGGAACAATTTGATTGGACGATGAAGACAAACATTTATGCGCCTTTTTGGATCATCAAAGCGGCGCTGCCGCACTTGCAGCCGGGTTCCGTAATTATTGGAACTACCTCTGAGCAGGCCTATGATCCTTCGGCTGACTTGTACGATTATGCGCAGACCAAAGCGGCTACCATGAATTATGTAAAATCACTTGCAAAGCAATTGGGGCCAAAAGGAATTCGTGTAAATGGAGTAGCGCCGGGGCCAATCTGGACACCTTTGCAGGTAAGCGGAGGCGCTACCCAGGAGAAATTAGTAAAATTTGGTGGTCACACGCCTCTCGGTAGGCCGGGACAACCGGCAGAGCTGGCGTCGATTTATGTTCAGCTCGCTGCAGACAGCGGAAGCTTTGCAAACGGGCAGGTTTACGGATCAGCAGGAGGAAGCGGGCAACCTTAATTACAGTAAAAGGAAAAATAGAAGGTATTTATATTTTGTATTGAAACAAGTGTCGAATTTCAATCACATTGAGTGCAGGTATTTCTTACAAACAACGATTTTGCAGGCACAAATCCTTTTAAAAAAAACATTTATTCATTTAAAAAAAAAAAAGAAAAATGGCAACAAAAGCAACATGGGAACCCCATACCGAACATACCGGAAAATTAGATGCCGAAGAAAAGAAAAAACTTCCAGACAGTGTATTTGCGTTTCCGAAAGAAAGAAAAGAACCTTTGACCGATGCGTCACACGTTCGCGATGCAATGGCACGGTTTGACCAGGTAAAAGGGGTTTCAGATGAGGAAAGAAAAGTGGCGTTTGAAAATATCAAAAAAGCGGCGAAACATTATGGCATCCACATGAATGAGAAAGACTG
>JBQCFI010000135.1:0-19111 GCA_051959325.1 Ginsengibacter sp.
GGGATAATAATCTTTGAAAACGCACAAAGCGATAGCAGGCTTTTCTGAACTGGGAAACCAGTCGCTTGCCTCCGGATGTTTGATATGCCACAGGTAATCTTCACCAAATTTTATTCCCGTCACTTCTTCTACCTGCTTATAGGCACTTTCAATATATTTGGCTGTAGCACCAATAGCAACTGGTTCATCAGGCAAAATCATTCCACCGGAAAGGACTTCAAATTCCAGTATCCTTTTATATTCTGAAAATATTTTTTTCATTACTTCGCTAAAACCATAACACCATCCACAATAAGCATCGTAACAATAAACAACTCTGTTCATTTTCGCTTTTGGTTAAAGATACAGTGAAACTTCCTTTAGGCTTGTTCACATGATTTCTAAGCATATAAAATATAATTCCGGCTTATTTCTCCTTTTACCGTCTCCTACATCGAAAATTATTAGAGAAAAATTTGTTTTAGCTAAATATTTTAGTGTTGATAAATTTTAAATTCTATATTTGCGCAACCAGATAACTTTACAATAAACAATCTCATTTAATACATTTTTATGGCAGCAAACAATACCGATAAAAACGCTGAAAAATTAAAAGCGTTAAAACTAACTATCGATAAAATAGACAAGGATTTTGGAAAAGGAAGTGTGATGATGATGAACGAGCGTTCGCAGGAGCCGCACGAAGTCATTTCTACCGGCTCGGTTGGATTGGACGTAGCTCTTGGTATCGGCGGCCTTCCAAAAGGAAGAGTGGTGGAAATTTACGGCCCTGAATCTTCCGGAAAAACAACGCTTGCCATTCACGTGATAGCCGAAGCGCAAAAAAAAGGTGGAATGTGCGCTATCATTGATGCGGAACACGCTTTTGACAGCGCTTACGCAAGAAAATTGGGCGTGGATGTGGATAATCTTTTGATAAGTCAGCCCGATTATGGGGAACAGGGATTGGAAATTGCCGATCGCTTAATTCTTTCCGGCGCGTTAGATGTTGTAGTAATAGACTCGGTCGCGGCATTGGTTCCAAAAGGAGAATTGGAAGGGGAGATGGGTGATAGCAAAATGGGTCTTCAGGCCCGTTTAATGAGCCAGGCATTGAGAAAATTGACCGCTACCATTAGCAAAACAAACTGCTGTTGTATTTTTATCAACCAACTTCGCGATAAAATAGGTGTAATGTTTGGAAATCCGGAAACAACAACCGGTGGAAATGCGTTGAAATTTTATTCTTCCGTAAGACTGGATATTCGGCGCATGGCCCAAATAAAAGATGGTGATCAATCCGTGGGCAACCGGGTAAAAGTAAAAGTGGTAAAAAATAAAATGGCTCCTCCTTTCCGTGTTGCCGAATTTGACATCATCTTCGGTGGTGGCATCTCCAAAGTAGGGGAAATCATCGATATGGGTGTTGACCTTGGAATCGTACAAAAAAGCGGAAGTTGGTTTAGCTACGACACGACCAAACTAGGCCAGGGCCGTGAAGCAGTAAAGCAACTTTTAATTGATAATCCTGATTTGGCAAAAGAAATCGAAGCCAAAATAAGAGCAAAAATCGCTGAAGGCGTTACCGTATAAAAAGATTCTTTTGTTTTAGTAAAAAGGCAGCCAATTGAGTGCTGCCTTTTTATATTATTTTCCAAGAAGAACAAAATTTAAACTCGTAAATTATACGGGGCATTTCTCATGATAATTGATCAATTCAATTGGCGTTTTTTCAAATTCATAACCGGAGTAATGAAGTATGATCTCATCCAAAATATCTAAGATTTCATCCACTTCTTTTAGCGTAACTAATTTGCCCCGGTATTCTTTTATGTTTGGCATTCCTTTTAAATAATTCGTGTAATGCCTGCGCATTTCATTGATGCCAACAACCGGGCCCTTCCATTCTACCGATTTTATTAAATGCTTTTGACAAACCGCCACTCTTTCCTCAATCGTGGGTGCAGGAAGAATTTCACCGGTTTTTACATAATGAGTGATCTCATTAAAAACCCACGGATAGCCAATGGCAGCACGGCCAATCATAATACCATCCACTCCGTATTTATTTTTATATTCTAACGCTTTCTGAGGAGAATCAATATCACCATTTCCAAAAATCGGGATCCTAATTCGCGGATTTTCTTTCACTTTGGCAATCAATTCCCAGTTAGCGGTTCCTTTATACATTTGCACTCTTGTACGACCATGAATCGACAAAGCCTGGATTCCTACATCCTGCAACCGCTCCGCAACTTCTTCGATATTTTTTGTGTCTTCATCCCAGCCCAACCTTGTTTTGACCGTAACTGGCAATGAAGTACTTTTTACAACCGCATCTGTCAAACGAATCATTAACGGAACATCTTTCAAAACACCGGCACCGGCACCGCGGCAGGCAACTTTTTTTACAGGGCATCCGAAATTGATGTCTAACAGATCTGGATTGGTAGCATCTACAATCTTTGCTGCAAGCGATAAGCTTTCTTCATCACCCCCAAAGATTTGAATCCCGACCGGTTTTTCATAATCGAAAATGTCTAATTTCTTTTTACTTTTAATAGCATCACGAATCAAACCTTCGCTACTGATAAATTCTGTGTACATCAGATGTGCACCATTATCTTTGCACACTGCGCGAAATGGCGGATCACTAACGTCTTCCATCGGCGCAAGCAATAAAGGAAATTCAGGAAGTTGTATGTTGCCTATTTTAATCATTTACGGTTGAAGATTCAAGGTTGAAGGTGAATTATTGAATTTTCGACTTTGAATTTTTCGGCGGTAAATTTACGACCTTAAAAATTGAGAATATAATGATTGACAGAAATTCAAGAAATATTAGCTTTTCGGGGCAGTTGGGAATTTTGCTGGGACTTGTGGGTGCAGGTCTTGTTATCGGTGGTCTTGTTTCTGCTGGTCTTTGGGTCGCGATGACCGGAAGGCCACTTTTAGAAATGGCAAACGATATCCTTAATCCAAAATATTATAATGCGATTATGTGGATGCAGGCAATCTCTACTTTCTTTATGTTTTTCTTGCCGGTATATTTTTTCGCGCTCATTTGCTATCGTAATCCTACAAAATTTATCGGGTTCAATAGAAATTTTAATTCCAAACAGGTTTTGCTGGTCTTTGTAATCCTCATTTTCACTTTTCCGCTTTCCGGCGCTTTGGCAGAATTAAATAAACTCATTCCCATTCCTAAAGACTGGCAAGTTTATTTTAAAGCAAAAGAAGCAGAGCGGGCTGCGCAGGAAGCAGCTCTCATCAACATCAATTCTTTTTCACGGTATATACTTTCCATGATAATTATCGCTTTGCTGCCGGCGATATTTGAAGAAGTTTGCTTTCGCGGCGGCATTCAAAATATTCTCACAAGGTGGTTCAAAGGCCCATGGATTGCCATTATTTTGACTGCTATTGTTTTCAGCGCCGTTCATATTTCCTATTATGGATTTTTGGTGCGCTTTGCTTTAGGCATTGCGCTGGGATTAGTTTTTTATTACAGCGGAAGTTTGTGGCTTAATATTCTTTTTCATTTTTTATTTAATGGGATACAGGTTACGGCCATGTATATCGCAACGATTCAGGGAGCAAAAGCTTCAAAGGATATTGAAGAAAATTTTCCAATGTGGGCGGGGATTATTGCACTCATATTTATCGTTTATGCGTTCATTTATTTTCGTAAAATATCTTTATTGCAGCAGGAAAAATATGTAATGCCGAAAGAAGACCCGAACGATTTTCACAACTGGATCACAAAAGAATCATAAATCTATCAAATGGCTTTTGATACCAAAACTTTTAAAACACGTACACTTACCGCAACCATTTTTGCGATCGCAATGCTTATCGGTTTGTTGTGGAATCAATGGAGTTTTATTATTTTGTTTACCATCATTCATTTTGGCTGCTGGTTTGAATTTATTAAGCTTTTAAAGAAAATTGACCCTGTAAATTATAAACTGAAAAGCTTACTGGGACTGCTTTACATTACACTTCCAATTGTTTTAATGATCATCATCAGAACAAATAATTTTAATGGTTCGAATGATAATTTTTTGAAAATAATTCCGTGTGGGATTGTTTTTTCTATCTGGATCAATGATACGATGGCATACATTGTAGGTTCTTTTATTGGCAAAACACCTTTGTCATCTATCTCACCAAAAAAAACACGCGAAGGAACCATTGGCGGAATAATTCTCTGTGTAATTGTCATCACTTTAATCGGATATCTTACAAAATATTATTCCGTAGTTGATTGGATTTTCATCAGTTTGTTTTGCGCCGTTTTTGGTACGCTCGGCGATTTATTGGAAAGCAAATTAAAGAGAATGGCAAATGTAAAAGACAGTGGTACATTGATGCCTGGCCACGGAGGCTTTTTAGATCGCTTTGATTCCATGCTGGTGGCCATTCCGTTCGTATTTGTTTATTATTCTTTATTCATCAGTTAAAGAAATAAAAGGCTTTATCTCCCTCTCAATTTTTATATTTGTAATTAAATTTAGTTGATGAATATTCATAAAGAAGGTTACCGTACGATTGCCTTATGCGCATTGATTTTCGGCGCTATTAATATTATTTTCTTTTTTTTCTTTAGCGCCACAATGCCCATAGTAGCCTGGATTGTATTTAGCGTAAGCCTCGTCATGCTGTTGTTTATTATTTCATTTTTTCGCTCGCCAAAAAGAAATTTTACCGTTGCACATCACCAGGTAATCTGTCCGGCGGATGGCAAGGTAGTGGTGATAGAAGAGATGACCGACATAGAATATTTTAAAGATAAAAGGTTGCAGGTTTCCATATTTATGAGCCCGGCCAATGTGCACATCAACCGAATTCCCATGTCAGGAAAAGTGCAATACAGCCAATACCACAAAGGGAAATACCTGGTGGCGTGGAGTCCGAAATCTTCCACAGAAAATGAAAGGCATTCGGTAGTTATTAAAAGTGATACAGCAGAAATTTTAGTAAAACAAATCGCAGGCGCTCTTGCGAAACGAATCGTAAATTATCTCAGAGTAGGTCAAAAAGTGGAGCAGGGCAGTGAAATGGGTTTTATAAAATTCGGAAGCCGTGTGGACGTTCTTCTTCCTGTCGGAACTGAATTAAATGTAAAATTAAATCAGCAGGTAAAAGGCGGTGTAACGGTTTTGGCGACTATTGATACGTTAATTCCTGTGGAAGAAGAAACGGTTCAGGAAGAAGAAAAGTGAAGTTTTGTTGTGCAGTGAATAAAGAAATACGCATGATTTCTATTTTCTTTGAGGAGCCACTTGGGCACCTCAAGAGGTTTGGTTCCGGATTTTCCAAAGCAAACGAATTGTTCTTAAGCATTAAATTTGATTTTTAAAAGTTAACCTCCAATTATTCTTTATGCCATCAGAATATTTAAGCAGCGTAATAAAAAGATTCCTTGTTTATAAAGCGCTTGGCGATAAAACAATGGAACAATTAGATGAAGAAAATTTGTTTTGGCAATACAATGATGCCAGCAACAGCATCGCCATCATTGTTCAGCATTTGTGGGGAAATATGCTTTCGCGCTGGACCAATTTTCTAACAGAAGATGGTGAAAAAGAATGGCGCGAACGCGATGCTGAATTTGAAAAAGTAATCAACACAAAAGAAGAATTAATTATTAAATGGGATGAGGGTTGGGACTGTCTTTTTGCAGCATTAAAATCGTTAAAAGACGATGACCTGAATAAAACCATTTTCATCAGAAAGGAGCCACTAACCGTGATTGACGCAGTTAACAGGCAACTGGCGCATTATTCCTATCATGTGGGCCAAATGGTTTACATCGGTAAAATGCAATTGAATGATCGTTGGATTTCTTTATCCATTCCCAAGGGAAATTCTAAAGAATTTAATGATAAAATGATGGGTGCTTGATTAGTCAATTATTGCTTTCTTATATTCTTAAGAAACAAAGAAATAATACAGATTTTTGTTTTTGTAAACTACTATGTTCTAACTTATAAAATACGTTCTAATTCTTTCAAATGACGAATGATGTAAGTGGGTTCTTCACTGCAAGCTGCATTGATATGATTTACAAAAACTGAATCCATTCCTGCATTTTTTGCGCCCAGAATATCGGCATTCAGGTTGTCACCAATCATGATGCTTTCCTCGATTTTACCATGTGCTTTATTTACTGCATATTCAAAAATCTCCTTTTTCGGTTTCACAGAATTGGAAATTTCTGAGGTAATAATATTCTTAAAATATTTTGTCAAACCGGAACTTTCTAATTTTATTCTTTGCGTTTTTTCAAACCCGTTTGTAATCAGGTGAAGCGCATATTTTTTATCTGTCAAATAGTCTAAAATTTCAAAAGTGTATTCAAAGACTTTCTTTTTTGTAGGAAGGACTTCCAGAAAATATTCGCTCATATCTTTCGCCAGTTTTTCATCAGCTATTTGAAAATCAAGCAAGGTGCGCCACATTCTTCTCCATTTCAATTCATCGGTAGTAATGTATCCCTTTTCAAACCTGCTCCATAAGGTTAGATTGTGATTCAGATAAATAGAATAAAACTTGTTGAATGGACCAATGGCTTTCGCTTCCAATTTGAAAAAATCATACAATTCTGCAAGCGATTCTTCTGCGTTTGCATCGAAATCCCACAACGTATGATCGAGGTCGAAAAAAAGATGTTGGTATTTCAAAGTTGTATTTTTAAAAATGTCGGCTTTAGAATTTAGATTTGCTGTATTACAAAAACAACGAATTAAAATGCAAAATATTGTGATCACCGGCGGAAGCAAAGGTATGGGAAAAGCAATGGCAGAGAAATTTGCAGCCGCAAAAAATAACATTTTCATTTGTTCCAGGAACGAAAAAGAACTGGCAAAAACAGCCGGTGAAATCAATCAAAAACATCCCGGTTCTGTTGAATATTTCAGTGCGGACCTTTCTGATAAAAATGCGGTTTTAAATTTCGCTGATTGGCTGTTAAAAAAAAACATACCCATAGATATTCTCATCAACAACGCCGGCAGCTTTGTTCCGGGAAGTGTTTATAATGAGGCTGAGGGAAATCTTGAAAAAATGATGAACGTTAATTTGTTTAGTGCTTATCATTTAACGCGCGCGTTGCTTCCAAATATGATGAAAAACAAATCGGGTCATATTTTCAACATCTCTTCTATTGCCGCTTTGAAAGCTTACAACAATGGCGGTTCCTACAGTATCAGCAAATTTGCAATGATGGGTTTCAGCATCAATCTGAGAGAAGAAATGAAGCCGTACAATATAAAAGTTACCACTGTTTATCCGGGCGCTGTTTACACTTCATCCTGGGAAGGCGCAAATGTTTTACCGGAAAGAATTATGGAAGTAGAAGACATCGCCAATATGATATTTGCTGCCTCTTCCTTATCGCTTCAGGCATGTGTTGAGGATATTGTCATCAGGCCATTATTGGGCGATCTTCCTTAAAAGTTTTTTAACAGCAGCTCATTCTATTAACCTTTTTTTAAATTCAATTACGAGTATTTTTGTAACTCATCTTTTCTGAAGAAATGATTACATTTTTACGATCTTATTTAAAAAAAATCCCGTTCTTATTTATTTTTCTGGCAGCAATTTTTTTTGTTCAAACTTCTTTTGCCCAGGTAAAATTTTCGGTGGTTTGTCCTGATAAAAAAATCGGGAAAAATGATTTGCTTCAGATTCAGTTCAAAGTGGAAGGCGCCTCCAATGTTGATAATATCACGCCGCCTTCTTTTAATAATTTCACCATTGTTTCCGGGCCCAATCAACAAAGAAGCGTTACAAATATTAATGGAAAAATAAACCAATCCGTTTCTATTGGTTTTTCGTTACAGCCCACGTCAACCGGAAAATTTACCATCGGATCTGCCACTGCTGTAGCGGATGGAAATGATTATAAAACCAGCCCAATAACCATTCAAGTCGTTGCCGGGTCTGTGGTTCAGCAAAACAACAGCAATCAAAATTCTTCACCCTTTCCCAATTTGAATTTCGATTTTCCTTCCGCTCCGGTTACTCATCAGTTTGATGATTACATATTAAAGCCTGGACAAAATGTGGCGGAAAAAATCAAGAAAAACATTTTCCTAAAATTAGATGTTGATAAAAAAAGCTGTTATGTGGGTGAACCAATCATTGCAACTTATAAACTTTATACAAGGCTTCCCTCTGAAACAACGGTAACCGATGCCCCTTCTTTTAACGGCTTTTCTGTAAGCGATATTGACGTAAATAACAATGCCGTTCTTGAAAAATATGACGGCCGGTTGTATAATGTTTACACGATGCGAAAAGTGCAATTGTATCCTTTGCAACCCGGTAACATTACGCTTGATCCGGTGGTGGCAGATAATAAAATAACTTTCATCAAATCCCAATATGCCAATTCACAACAGAGCGATCCATTCTTCGATATGTTTGATAATATGGGACAGGCGGCGCTGCCGCCAGAGGCACAGATATCGCAAAATGTGACCTTGAAATCTGCACCGATAACCGTCACCGTTCAGCCTTTACCCATAGAAAATAAGCCTGCGGATTTCCGCGGCGCGGTTGGCGATTTTACCATCACATCTTCTTTGGAAAAAAATCAAATCACTACTGATGATGCAGGAATATTAAAACTGACCGTTTCAGGAAAAGGAAATATCCAATTGATCAATGCGCCTTCAATTATATGGCCAAAGGGCATTGATGGGTATGATGCAAAGGTGAAGGACAACGTAGATAAAACAAAAGTGCCGATGCAGGGAAGTAAGGTCTTTTCTTTTCCTTTCACCGTTTCAAAAGCTGGTAAATATACAATTGATTCAATCTCTTTTTCTTATTTTGATCCGGAAACTTCTTCTTATAAAACGCTGCATACCGCGCCCTTACAAGTAGAAGTAAAAAAAGGCAAAGGAATTCCTACTAATCCTTTAGTTAAAAATGCTCAACAGAATTCTTCAGCAGATTTCTTTACAAAAAGAACGGAATTGATCGCAGGAATTGTTTTTGTTATTGGAATCATTTTCTTAATCATTTTTTTAATGATCAAAAAAAACCGGAATAAAGACGATCTGGAAAGAGAAATAAAAGTGGATGATTTGAAAAATGAAGCCGGTGAAGTAGCAGAAGAATTTACCATTCCTGAAAGCCCTTTACTTGCTGCTCACGAAAAATTAATTCAGAAAGACAGCAAGGAGTTTTACCATACTTTGGATGCCTCTTTAAAAAATTATTTGTCTTTAAAATTGAAAGTGCCGGCAAGTGAATTATCTAAAAAAAGATTGACAGAAGAGTTGGATAAATGCAATGTAGGGCTGAATACATCACTGATGCTCACATCGCTTATGGATGAAATAGAAATCAATTTATACGCACCTCCATCTAATGCAAATGAATTAAATAATGTTTTTGAAAAAGCATCGGAAGTCATTTCATTATTGGACAAGCAGGTTTGTTAGATCGTTGATTTATTTAATTTCAAATTGTTGTAAGGGTTAAAAGATTCCGGTTTGGAAACCGTTCATACGGTAACAGAAATCTGATTATTTCTCTGTTTACTGGCTCATCTCTAAACTTTCAACTTTCAATCACTCATCTCCTAAACAACCATTTTCCCATTTCTCTAAAAGTTACTTTTTTACCGTAGAGTAAAATTCCGGTTCGATAAATTTTTGCTGCCAGCATTGTAGTTAAAATAAAGCCTGCAATCAGCGAAAGCATCGAAACAAGCAGTTGCCAAAGTGGTACATTCCCTGAAGGAATCCGCGCCATCATTACGATTGGGGAAGAAAATGGAATGATGCTTCCCCACACAGAAATCGGCGCATCGGGTTTGCCGACTGCCGTCGTCATGATGATAAACGACAAAAGAATGGGCATGGTGATTGGCAACATTAATGATTGTGCTTCCTGCGGATCTTCGTTCACCACACTTCCTACAGCGGCAAATAATGAAGCGTAAAATAAATAACCGGCGAGGAAATAAAATAAAAAACAAGGAATAATCAAAGCCCAGTTGGCCGACAAAAAAGTAGATTTCGCATTTAAAAAATTCATCGCGGCAGTGCTGTTACCGGTAGCGCCAATTCCCGCATTCATTGCCTGCGCATGTTGTAGTGCATCAGCAGAAAAAAAAGAAGTTGCTACTGAAGATAAAAGCACAATTAATACGATCCATATGAGCAATTGGGTAATGCCAACAGCAGCAATTCCCAAAATTTTTCCCATCATCAGTTGAAAAGGCCTTACCGAACTGATGATCACTTCCGCACTCCGGTTCATCTTTTCTTCCATCACACCGCGCATGACAGCAGCGCCATAAATAAACAAAGTCATATAAATTAAAATTCCGCTTCCATAGCCTATGCCGTAAGAAAGTCCTGAATTAGACTGCTCCGTTTTATTGCCTTGTTTTATTACCGTTCTGAATTTATAGGATTCATCTTCATTCATTTTATTGATCGAATCCAGAATTTTTTTATCGATATTGTTTTTTAAAAATGCCTGGTTCCTGATCGCATCATTGATTTGATCTTTAATTTTATCTTCTGCATCCATTCCCAATTGTTTGGTTGAAATGAGTGAGATAGAATCGCCGCCCGAATTATAATCTTCAGGAATTTTCAAAAAAGCAGAATAACCTTTCTCTTTAAAATTACTTGCATTTACGTCAGAAGGAAATTCATAGGAAATCAAATCGCTGTTTTGAAAACTGTTCCTAAAAATTCCATTGCTATCGCTCACTGCCACCTTTTGTTTCTCAGTGCTGCTAATAGAAAAATAAGCAGAAGCGAAGATAAACCCGATAAAAAATAAGGGAAGCAAAATGGTAGAAAGTATGAACGTCCTGTTTCTTACTCTTGTCAGGTATTCGCGTTTAATTATCAACCAGATTTTATTCATGATAAATTTTTAATGCTTAATTCTTAATTTTTTCTCCCAGCTACTTTTATAAAAATCTCATTCAGCGAAGGCAGTACTTCATTAAATGAAACGATTGCTGCATTGTGATTTAAAAATTCCTGCAACACATTTGCGGGTTTATTTCCATCTTTTATTTTCACGCTATAAGAGTTTTCATGAGAAGCTACAATATCGAATGCGTTGCTGCTAAAGCTTGCGGGCAATTCATCAAAACCTACTTTAAAAACATGTTCCTTAAAATCGTCTTTGATCTGTTTCACGCTTCCATCCAGAATTTTCTTTCCATTATTTACTAAAACAATTTTATTGCAAATTTCTTCCACCTGTTCCATCCGGTGCGTACTGAAAATAATCGTCGTTCCTTTTTGTGCTAATTTAAAAATTTCGTCTTTTATCAAATTGCTGTTTAGCGGATCCAGGCCGCTGAATGGTTCATCGAGGATGAGCAATTTCGGATCATGAAGAACAGTCGTTACAAATTGCAATTTCTGTCCCATTCCTTTGCTCAGATCATTCACCTTTTTATTCCACCAGCTTTCCATTTCAAATTTTACAAACCATTCTTTTATTTTTTTCATTGCATCGCGTTTGCTCATTCCTTTCAGCATCGCCAGGTACAAGGCCTGTTCACCGATTTTCATTTTTTTATACAACCCTCTTTCTTCCGGCATATAACCAATCTTAGGAATATCCTCTACCGGGTTAAATTTTTTTCCTTCAAACAAAATCTCGCCACTATCCGGATAAAATATGCCGGTGATCATTCTAAGCAAAGTCGTCTTGCCCGCACCATTGGGACCCAATAATCCGAATATACTTCCTTCCGGAATTGAGAAACTGATATCATCCACGGCTTTGTGTGTGGCATAATATTTTTTAAGATTTTGTAATTCAAGAATCGCCATTTGTAATTTTTAAAATGAAAACAGTTTTAGCGGTAAAAAAACAGGAGCGAAGATATTAAAGGCACCTTAATGTCATTGATTTTTTGGATGAATGGATTTGAATAAAATAAGAATCGTTGAAATTTCCTGCTTTGCTGAAGGCCGGTTGAACGAAGAAAGCTTTTTAGCAGATGTGTTGAAAGTATTTTCAATTGTGATTAAACTTTACTTTTAAATTTTCATCCTAAAAGAAAAATCTCCAATGAAAAAGTTCCTTTTTTTAATAAGCACCCTTGCATTTATCGCGATATTTATTGCAGGTTGCGGACCATCTTCGGTTGTCGTTAGAGACCGGCCTTATCCGCCACGATATTCTCAGCCATTAGCACCCGGTCCAAATTATATCTGGGTGAGCGGTGAATGGATTCCGCGTCATGGAAGATATGTTTATCGCAAAGGCTATTGGTTTCGTGCAAGGCCGGGGCACTACAACTATGTGGAAGGACACTGGCAAAGCAGAAGGCGCGGCTGGGTGTGGATTCCGGGACATTGGCGATGATTTTGCATAAAAATCAAACAATGCCGGATGATATTTGCGGTTCATAACCGGCTTTAAAAGTATTTACGATTGACAATGGTGTAAGTACATTTACGTTACCTTTTATTACTGAAGAATTTCGTTTCTCATAACCGTAAGGAGTCCATAAATACAAGTGTTGTTTAAACAATAAAAAGGCACTTTCTTGAAAAGAAACAATTGTTCCGTCGGGCAATTTATTTAATTCTTCCGGATACATTTTTTTCGCGCCATCCTTATTTATTCTTTGATTGTGCAATACTTGATCTATCTCCCGGATGCTTGTTTTATCAGAAAAATTATATTGGCGATTCCCCTCAATCCATAATTTTCTGAACCGGTTAAAATCTTCTCTTCTGCATTCAAAACAGGGCCTGTGACCAGCTGCAAAAGCAGTAGCCTCATCGAGAAAGAAAAGTTCAGTGTAGCTATTCGGCGCCATGATCTGCCGTTTTCTTCCTTTAAACTCTAGCTTACAAATGAGCCATGCAGGCAATTTGTACCGGGAACCGATTTGCTGGTGTTCATTATGAATCCTTCCCCGGTTTCCCATCCACGCACCACGTGCTTTGGTTTCAATGATTTCTCCAAAAGGATTTACGCGGTTTTGCATTTGATTAATTTTTGAATTTAACTTCCAATTATCCTGTTTGCGGTTCTATAACCTTTTATAATTTCAACCGCTTACTTTTGTTGTTTTATTGAATATAATTAGATTTTATTTTATGAAAATCAACAATGTTGAAAAGCTTTTCCGGTTACTATTTGTAATATCATTCCTCACTGTTAGTTCTAAAAGCTTTGCTCAAACCCAAACAGTAAAGGACCTTCAGAAAGATGCCAGCAGGAAAATTAAAAAAGGAGTTATTGACAGTTCAAAAATATGGAACACAGGAGGAATATTTACGTTAAACCTGGGGCAGGCGAGCCAGAATAATTGGGCTGCCGGTGGCGACAACTTTTCTTTTTCAGTAGCAGCTTATGTTGGCGTTTATGCTTTTTATAAAAAAGACCGCTGGAGCTGGGATAACACGCTTGATCTCAATTACGGAATGGTAAATACTTCCAGTCTGGGAACACGTAAGAATGACGACCGCATTGATTTTTTATCCAAAGGTGGTTATGGATTAACTCCAAAATTAGATCTCGCGGGAGTTTTCAATTTTCATTCCCAATTCACCAAAGGATATGATTACAAGTCGGACGGCAGCAAAACCCTTTTGTCTGATTTTATGGCGCCGGCATATATATTATTAGGAATAGGGCTCAATTACAAACCCGCAACAGGATTGTCCATTTTTATATCTCCACTTACTTCGCGCTGGATTATTGTAAATAACGATACCTTGTCTGCAAAAGGAGCGTATGGCGTAGCTCCCGGTAAAAAAGTAAAAAATGAAATCGGTGCTTATGCAAGTATTACCTATCTGAAAGATCTGAGTAAAACGATCACTTATAATGGGCGGCTGGATTTGTTTTCCAATTATGAACACAATCCACAAAATGTGGCGATAATGATGAATAATATGTTTACGGCAAAAATTTCTAAAATACTCTCTGCAAGTCTCGGTTTAAATCTTATTTATGATGATGACGTAAAACTTTTTGGGACAAATCATGATTCACCCGGCTTACAGACGCAATCTTTGATTGCCGTAGGATTAAGTGTGAAATTGTAGTTAAGGACAACCGGTGACCAGTCATTGACAACAGTCTATTTCTCTGTCTTCCTGAGTTTGTCGAACGACACCTCAACATCAGCGTTCCACTGCCCACTTAAACGTAGGCTGTTACGACATTTTGAAATGCATTTGGTCGTCGCTTACAAATTCTCAATAATTCCTGCAATGCCCTGTCCGCCGCCAACACAAGCTGTAACGATTCCGTATTTCTTATTCAGCCGCTTCATATCGTTGATAATTTGAACGGTAAGTTTTGCGCCGGTGCATCCAAGTGGATGGCCCAAAGCAATTGCGCCGCCGTTAATATTTACTTTTCCAGGATCCAGTTCAAGTGTCTTTATGACAGCCAGTGATTGCGAAGCAAATGCTTCATTCAGTTCTATCAGATCAATTTGTGAAAGGTTCATTCCGGATCTTTCCAAAACCTTTGGAACCGCTTCGATCGGCCCAACGCCCATTACTCTCGGATGTACGCCGGCGCTCACACAATTTACCAAACGGGCAATCGGTTTCAGGTTCAATTCATTCATCATTTTTTCACTCATCACGATTACGAAAGCGGCTCCATCACTGGTTTGTGATGAATTGCCTGCCGTAACAGTACCGCCTTGTGCAAATACCGGTTTCAGTTTTGCAAGCGCTTCCAGAGAAGTATCTGCCCGAACGCCTTCATCTGTATCAACGACAAAACTTCTCTTTTGCTTTTTGTTATTTTTATCAACATAAATTTCTTCCACAGGCATTGGAAGAATGCCGCTTTTGAAGAATCCGTTATCAATAGCGTTCTTCGCTTTTTGATGAGAATGCAGGCTAAATTCATCCTGTTGTTCACGGGTTACGTTATATTCTTTTGCAACTGCTTCGGCGGTTAATCCCATTCCTAAATAATAATCCGGTGTTTCAGATGCAACAGAATAAGCAGGCACGGTTTTCCAGCCGGAGGTAGGAACCATGGTCATGCTTTCTGTTCCCCCGGCAATAATGCAATCGGCCATTCCGGTTCTTATTTTTGCCGTTGCAATCGCAATTGTTTCTAACCCGCTGGCACAATAACGATTCACGGTCATTCCCGGAACGGAAACTCCCAAAGCTCTTACGCTGATCATTCTTCCGACCTGCAATCCCTGTTCTGCTTCCGGTACAGCGTTTCCGACAATGAGGTCGTCTACTCTTTTTGGTTCTAATTCAGGTACCGTTGCCAGCAAACCTTTGATCACATCAACCGCTAAATCATCGGGACGATAAAAACGAAATCCGCCCCGTTTTGCCTTGGTAACCGCCGTTCTGAAACCGGCTATAATATATGCTTCCATAAATTTTTACTTTTTAAAACGAAGTAAGCAATTTAAGTTTTATTCTTTTGAAAAGAACGCAGTTAACAAAGAAATAAGTGGATTTTCTTTTATTCTCATGTAGGATTAGGATGCCGGATATGGGAGACCAGTCAAACGAAGGAATGATGAGAAATGCTGTTTTCTTTAATTTCCGCGCCCCGGACCGTTATTTATAAAATCATTCAGGTGGCGGAAGAAACTGGTCTGATCGTATTGTAAACTATTCTAAACTTTTAACTATTAAAGAATTTTAAGCGCCTGTTATTTCACCAAAAAATAACCGATTACCAGCCAGACCAACCCTTTTAATAAAAAGAATAAAAATCCCCAAAACCCAATTCGCTTGATCCAGGTGATGATCGATCTTTTATTTTTTTCTGCAACCATAATTTATTTATCGGGCTATTACTTCATAAATTTAAAATGACAGTTCATCATGCTTCTTCCCTCAAATCGAATGCAATGTTTCCAGATAATTCTTCAATACTTTGGCAGTATTCGGGCTGGCAACCAGGAATTTACTGCTACAAAATTCTTCTCGCTCATTTGTCATTTTTATATTACAAATATAGTTACAGGAGTTGGCAAGGCCTTTCAAAATCGGGAAAAGTATTTACGAATTGAGGAAATGGGTCGCGGATTGAATGGGTTGCGGATTTAAGGGCTCGTACTAGCATTTCACGGTTCGTTGCTTTGATATCGCTCAGGTTAGCTGCTCCCATTAATGGTTTTGTGCAGGTTGGGAATTCCATGTTCCTTCTGCCCTAATGGTCAGCCGAATGTGAATGAAAAAGCTGCTTATTTGTTCTTTTGCTGATAAGAATTCAGGAAACCAAACCCTTTTTCCGGAATAATGTTTATATTCTAAAACTATGTGTTCCATACGACCACGGTATATTTCTTCGTTTATTGTTGCCAAGCCTTTCACCGTTAAAATCTAACGCCGAGCCCTAATGTAAACCGCATTCCTCCCCATGGGCCGTCTAATTTTAAAGAAGCGCTATTGGCATTTACTTCTACTGTATTATTCGTTAATGGAATATCAATGCCCTCAAGTTGATTGCGTAAACCATTTTGCTCTGCTGCACTTAAAGGATGAGAAGGCGTTCCTTTAAATTCTCCCTTGCCTGAGCCGTAATGGGGACCAAAAAACCCAATGTCAAGCACAAGGTGTTTGCCCAAGGCGCTTTGAACGCCCATTGCCAGCCCAAATGTATTAGCAGTTAATTTGCCTGACATTTTTATACTTTGCTCTGCATTGTTTTGATCTGTAAAAAATATATCAAAATTGTTTGAAGCAAAGGATGCATACCGGTAAAAAGGAGCGATATAAAATCCACGTCCAAAGCCCTTTCTACTCAGGTAAATCCTTACTTCCGGAGTAATAGCGTAATTGCTTATTTTAAATTGATCTATTGTTTTCTTTGACTCCGGATCTTCATTATCTACTAATTTTAAGATGGACCTTTTAAAAGGCAGCCCTGTTTCCGGCATTACTCTGTATTGCAGTGCGACTGAAAATTTGCGGTTCAATATCCTTTCGTATTGAAGTGAATAGCTTTTAAAGAACAGCGTCGCCAGGTTTGTTTTCATAACATTTAATCCGGAAATCTGAGGCAGCCGGTTTGCTGTCTTTATATGTTTTGCAGGTTTAGCGGTTACTATATTTGTTTTTATCACGGAATCTGATACAGTAGCGGAATCTGTTTGCGCGCTTAGGTTTACAGAAATACAGATGAGCAACACTGTAATAAGAACGGTGAATTTTGATTTCATGTTTTTGTTTTTTAAGTTTTTATATTGATTGTGTTTAACAGGTTCGGATTTAGTTTTTTACGTTGAAAAGTTATAGGTAATTCCGATAAAACCAGCAGGTCGATATACATTTATTTCCTTATAGTCAGCATTTGAAAATTTGTATGTTTGTTTGCCCGAAATTTTTTCTGAAGCAGGATCTATTGACAGGTTATCAGTATTAAACATATGCATTTTATTATAAGCGATTCCTGCTGTTAGCACAAGGCGATTTTTCCCGAAGCCAAAGCATTCCCAACTATAAATACAGGGCCAAGAGCAATAACGTGAAGTCCCTGAACCACCAATCCTCCAACTCCAAGGGCACCAGCGCCTGTCATCCCTGCCACCCTTACCCAAACTGGTGTGTTCTCACCGACCATCTTAGTGATGCATGAACAAAGCCGCCATTTCTCCTCCCTGATCGGTGTTTTCACAGACCCCATGCTGCCCGGAATGGAAAATCCAGGTATTTCTCCATTTACTACCTGATTTTTTCCATCTACCGCGTTTTTATGAAAAAGTGCCGCTTTTATTTTCAGCGCGCATATCTCGCATCGATCACCCCCGCCGGTACAAACGGCTCCTTGCTGATATTCACCCAGGCATTGTATTCGAATCTTTTATAGATGAGCTGCGCGGCAGTAACCACAAGGCTTTGCGAAGGTGTCTTCACATGGAATTCCAGCACCTGCGCGGCAACAGTTGTATTGCTATAAGGGATGTCTATTGTATGCGTTTCACTGCCGGTCGGCTCGCCCGTTTTCAGCACGCATCCGCAAACAGAGATTACCAGCGTTACCAGCTTCGTGCCTGCCGGCGCAACAATTTGCTCAGAGGGAATAAAAGAATCGATGCTTACGGTCACCACGTTTGCATGCGGTACGCTGACACTAAAAGGTACTTTAAACCTTTGGCTTACCGGTTGCTCTTTTGTAAACTCAAGCGTGCTGATATAAGGTACTGCATCAGTCGGTGGCAATTCGTCGATTGCTGATGTGCCGAGCCATTTGGATATGGCGCCGGAAAACCGGCTTTGCATGCTCCTGTCTGTTGCACTGGGCATTGATGGCGTTAGCCCGCTGCGTAAGGTTTTGCCGGCCCTTGCTGCAATACCAAAATTTGCCGATCTTATTTTCGTTGCCGCCGATTGCTTCACATTCAATGGTTTCGACCGGGCGCATTGCGTTCCCATGCGACGGTAAAACACTACATTTCCAATAGTGCCATTTAAAAACACGTCTGTTACTTTAGCCATGATATGTTGATTTAGTTGTTTACCCTTTTCTATATACCTGCAGGCTGAACGCTTCGTACCTGCGTATGTCCCCGTGTATCACCTGTGCGTTATTTAACGTACGAACGATACAGTTTATTGCTTTCAGGTAGGTAGTAGGTAGCCTGGAGGTATATGGAAGGTTGGTTTTAAGTTTTCCTTCACTATCCATAAGAAGCTTTCGCAATCCTTTAAGAAATATTCTTTTAATTTCATCTCTCAAATTGAATCGCGTTTTAATCGGGTCGTACTACGTTTAATCATCTAATCATTTTCTGCGTATAGAAACAGTTTTTACTTCAACTATAGCAACGGGCATCAAAAAATTCTACCTGGAACATTTTAAGGAAAAGTTGTGAATGACTGAAGAGGCAATATGCTTTCTGTTCGGTCAAACACAACGATTATAACGATTAAAACAGGAGCCCATGCCCGCAACAACAAAAGCTACTTTCTGGCAAAGAACCGGCGTGCAAAGCTGGTTTTTGAAAAAAGAAACCAGTTATACCGAAACAGTTTCCATGACGCCGGACCTGGTGTATAGGTATATCATTGAAAAATTCAAGGAGTCGATTGCCGAACTTTCCTTTGCAGACCGAATCATATTTTACCATGAATACATCATTTGCTTCAGCCCGCCCGATTATAACAAATTCATGGAT
>JBQCFI010000136.1:0-3382 GCA_051959325.1 Ginsengibacter sp.
AAAGATAGTCCTCCGGCATATCCAAAAATTTATCAACTTCAATTTTCGGAATTACCAATGTATGCCCTTCAACCAAAGGATTTATATCGAGAAAAGCATAAAATTTTTCATTTTCCGAAATCTTATAAGAAGGAATTTCACCTTTAATTATTTTGCTAAATATGGTCATTTTCTTCCAATTAAATATCAATTACTGAACGTTGAACATTGAACTTTGAACTTTGAACCTGAAGCTTCACGCGGTAATCTTTTCCACTTTAAATTTGATCAAACCTGCCGGCACCTTTATTTCTGCAATATCGCCAACAGCTTTTCCCAATAATCCATTTCCTATTGGTGACGCAGCAGAGATCTTTTGCTCTTTAAGATTCGCTTCTTTCTCAGAAACGATCTGGTAAGTAACCTGTTTTTTGGTAGCCAGGTTGGTCAAAGTAACTTTTGTAAGGATAGAAACTTTGCTGGTATCAATCGTACTTTCATCCACAATTCTTGCAGTAGCAATCACGGTTTCCAATTGTTTTATTTTTGCCTCGAGCATTCCCTGCGCTTCCTTTGCTGCGTCATATTCCGCATTTTCTTTCAGGTCGCCTTTTTCGCGCGCTTCCGCAATTGCTCTTGATGCAGCCGGCCGTTCCACGCCCTTCATGTGTTGCAATTCTGTCTGCATTTGCTCAAATGTTTCTTTTGTAACGTAATTTACCTGGCTCATAACCTCATTATTTATTTTGTTATACCTTTTACAGAATAAAGAAAAAAAATACAACGCCCCATCTAAGACGTTGTATGAATACAAATATAAGAAGATTGAAAATTATTTCAAGCCTAATTTTTCTAAAAGAATTTTGGCCATTTTATACAATGCTTCATGCGAATAACCTGCAATATGCGGGGTGAGAATTACATTTGGCTGCGCCAGCAGCCAGTTCAATTGCTGGTTTTCTTCTTTGTTATAAGTTTCCAATCTTTCATTCTCCAACACATCCAATCCTGCGCCGGCAATCTTTTTATTTTTTAATGCAGCAATCAAAGCTGCAGTATCGGTTACTTTCCCGCGACAGGTTGAAATGAAATACGGCGTGCGTCCAAGAGAATTGAAGAAATGCTCATTAGCCATGTGTTTTGTTTCACCGGTTAGTGGCACATGCAAAGTGATCACATCAGAATACCGGCAAACCTGTTCAAAATTGGCTTCTTTAATATATCCACCACCAAAATCATACTTGTATTTATCATAGGCCAGAACGGTTACACTGAAAGAAGACAACAGACGGGCAACCGCCGAACCGGTATTTCCATAGCCGATTATGCCAACAGTTTTGCCTTCCAATTCGATTCCCCTGTTGGCATCGCGAATCCATTTTCTGTCTTTAATTTCCTCAAAGCTTGAACAGATTTTATTTGTCAGGTTTAAGATCAATCCGAGCGTGTGTTCCGCTACCGCATTGCGGTTTCCTTCAGGGCTGCTTACACAACGAATCCCCTTTGATTCAGCATATGGAACGTCAATCAATTCCATTCCGCTTCCCAGTCTTCCGATCCATTTTAAACGAATTGCTTTATCTATCAGCGGCTTATCTATCGGCATCCTCGTCGTCACAATTAATCCTTCAGCCTGGCTGATAATGCCACTCAATTCTTCATAATTTATTTTTTCGGCAAAAAGAACTGAATATCCTTTGTGCTGCAAGGTATCAGTTAAATAATTGTGCGCCTTTGATGTTATAATTACCTGCTTGTTCAATTTTATTTTGTTTTTTCTGCAATAGGGTTTTACCCATGCTTTGATATGTCCGCCTTTCCGTCATTTCAACCGTCAACACTCAATTTGAACGTCAACTTTCAATCACAAGCCTACACAACAGCAATCATACTGATCTCCACATTCACATCTTTGGGTAAAGTTTTCACAGCTACCGTTTCACGCGCCGGAAAGTCTTTCTCAAAATACTTTCCATACTCGGTATTTACTTCTGTAAAAAAGCTCATTTCTTTTAAAAAAATAGTTGTTTTTACGACATGACTGAAATCGATTCCGGCTTCTTCCAATAGTGCTTTTAAATTTTCCATCACCTGAGCAGTTTCTTCAGTAATCTTCGCGTTCTTGAGATCTGACGTTCCGGGAACCAGCGCTACCTGTCCTGATAAAAATAACAATCCTCCGGCTTTTACTGCCTGGCTATACGGGCCGATTGGCGCCGGGGCTTTTGTTGTGTTGATAATTGCTTTATGCATGTTCGAGTTTTTTTAAAAGGCATTAAAGTTGCAAAACTTTCCATCAACTAACAAACCTATTTTTGCAAAAAACGAAGCATGAAGATTTTTGTATATGGAAATGAAGAACAACAAAATGAAATACGATCTGGGTTTTCGCCTGGAAATTTGCTCTTCAAGTTCGAAAACAGGCTTCCGGAAAATGAGGAATACAAAGACCACGATGCTTTTTTAATACTTTCAGATTTTTCTGGTGAAACGGACTTTACGCTTTTTCAAAATAAACCGGTATTGATCAACGCAGTTATCGAAACCTTGGCTGAATTAAATTTTCCACCAAATGTAAGCAGAATTAACGCGTGGCCGGGATTTTTAGAAAGAGCAGTGTGGGAAATTGCATCAAAAGATCCCAATCGGATTGAAAATATTTTTAAGGATTTTAACCGGAAATTATTTTTTGTAAAAGATGAACCAGGACTTGTGGCGGCCCGCGTTATCAGTATGATTGTTAATGAAGCTTTTTTTGCACTTGGCGAAAATATCAGTAGCAAAGAAGAAATAGATTTGGCGATGAAGTTAGGCACAAATTATCCAAGAGGCCCGTTTGAATGGGCACAAAAAATCGGCATCGAAAAAATTTATTTTTTATTAGAAAAATTATCAGAAAAAGAAGAGCGATATAGTCCGGCACCAGTTTTGGAAAAACGATTCTTGCAACAGCAGCAAACGAAGTTATAACAATGAATTATATTTTAAATATTCACACTACATCAGAAAAAGCAATTGTAAACTTAGGCGACCAGGATTCTGTTTTAGCAACATTGGTAAATGATCATTCAAAAGAACATGCCGCTTTTTTACACACCGGTATTCATCAGATTTTACAACAAACCGGCATTTCTCCATCTCAATTAAAAGCCATCGGCGTCACTGGTGGGCCCGGTTCATATACGGGCATCCGGATCGGTTTGGCTACGGCAAAAGGACTCTGTTTCGCATTAAAAATACCTTTGATGATTTTCAATACATTAGAATTAATGGCCTTTTCAAAAGTTGAAAAAACAGGCGATAAGAATGCCATGTATTGTCCAATGATCGATGCGCGCAGAATGGAGGTTTTTACTGCAATTTATGATGCACCTTTAAATGAAGTAATTCCGCCATCAGCAAT
>JBQCFI010000137.1:0-2952 GCA_051959325.1 Ginsengibacter sp.
TTGAAAACGCTGGGATTAGTATGGGGCTTTTTAAAATATTATCACCCGAATGTTGCAAAAGGAAATTTCAATTGGGATTATGAATTATTCAGAATCTTGCCTTCTGTACTAAAATCAAAAAACCATGGTGAGAGAGATTCAATGTTATCAAATTGGATTGAAACCCTCGGAAGTTTTGATCTGAACAACAACGAAGCTGATGTTACAAAAAGAGGAACGATAAAACCAGATCTTGATTGGATTCAACAGTCGAATTTTTCTAAAACATTAACGGATGAATTGATAAAAGTTGAAAATGCGAAAAGAGTTGGAAACAGCTACTATATTAGCATGATGCCGGGCGTGGGAAATCCGGAATTTGATCATGAAGATTCTTATTCTGCCATGAAGTATCCGGATGCAGGTTTCAGAGTTTTATCCCTGTTTAGTTACTGGAACAAGATCCAATATTTTTTTCCCTATAAAGATTTGATAAAGGAAGATTGGAAGGATGTGTTGAAAGAATTTATTCCAAAATTTGTCAATGCAGCAAATGAGACGGAATATAAACTTGCGGCACTCGAACTGATTGGAAGAATTCACGACACACATGCCAATATTTATGGTAATGATGAAGCGCTAAACAAGTACTTTGGCACTCATTATTCTCCTGTAGAAATTACCTTTATTGATAATAAACCAATTGTTACCGGATATTATAATGAGACTTCAGGAAAAGCTTCTGGAATGAAGCGTGGCGATGAAATCATTTCAATAAATGACAAGCCGGTTGAAGCGATCATTAAAGACCAATTAAAATATACACCTGCGTCAAATTATCCCACGCAGTTAAGAAACCTCTCCAGAAATTTATTGCGAAGCAATGATTCTACCATACAAATCGAGTATAAAAGAGATGGCAAAATAAATAGCGCTACCGTCAAAACTTATTCTGCCGATTCAATAAATCGTTATAAAAATCTTTCAAAAAATGATACTTGCTTTAAATTAATAGATAACAATATTGCTTACTTGTATCCCGGCACTATTAAACAATCTTATTTGCCTTCAATCGCAAAAGATTTGCAAAATACCCGAGGATTAATCATAGATATGAGATGTTATCCAAAGGAGTTTATTGTTTTTAGTTTCGGCAAGTATTTAATGCCTATTAGTACACCGTTTGTCAAATTCACCACCGGTAGTATTGTCAATCCCGGTCTTTTTACAATGAGTGAACCGTTAAGTGTCGGTGAACGAAACATGAGTTTTTATAATCGCAAAGTGGTGATTTTAATAAATGAGACAACCCAAAGCCAGGCGGAGTATACAACTATGGCATTTAGAGCAGCACCAAAGGTAACAGTGATTGGTTCTACAACAGCGGGCGCTGATGGAAATGTTTCTCCCATTTATCTTGCCGGCGATATTCGAACAATGATCAGTGGGATTGGCGTTTTTTATCCAGACGGAAAGGGAACGCAAAGAGTTGGAATCGTACCGGATATGGTTGTTGAGCCGACAATTGAAGGAATAAAAAAGGGGAAAGATGAAGTTTTGGAAAAAGCGATTCAAATTATCAATAAGAAATAAAGAAATTCATTCAGAAGAATTACGGGTTTAACAATTACAATCTCTTAATATTGATAATTCTTATCGGCGGCCTGAAATTGGTTTCAAAATCAGGCTGTTGATGAATTTGTTTTACATATTGCATTCCTTCGATTACTTTTCCAAAAGTTGTGTATCCCTGTTTGTCCGGACTGGCATCACCACCATAATCATAATCCGGTTCATTGTCGAGGGTAATAAAAAATTCCGTATTGCCAGAATTGGGATCTTCATTCCGTGCAAGAGATATTACTCCTTCAGTGTGAAGAATGCCGGTTTGTTTGGTAGTTTCCAGGGGAATGCCAGGGATTGTTTTCTGCAATTTATAATTCGTCTGCCAAAGTCCACCCTGGATAAGCTCGGCTTTGTCCACATTCATTGCCTGGTCTTCTTTTTTCAATACACGGTAAAAAGAAGTGTTTTTATAATAACCTGAATCAACATAAGAAAGAAATGCAGCGACAGTTTTTGGCGCTTTTTCAGGATATAATTCAACAATAATATCGCCATAATATGTCTCGATATCGATTGTTGGATGAGTATATTTTTTTTGTTGTTTACAACTTATCGTAAACAATAGAAACAGGAATAATACATATTTTAACGCTTTCGAAATCATCACATTCTTATTTGAAAATACCCTTTAAAAGAATGATGAAGATAATAAAATATCATCTTCAGTAAAGAAACAAATATGTCCAATTTCTGTTTTATTTTTAGCGTGTAAGGGAAGGTTACAGATAACTAAGCCACCATTTTTTGTGAGAAGATTTCAACTGGTCATATCTTTTGCAAAGCGGGTACATAACAACGACAACAGCAATCCAAATCAAATAAACAATTCCCAAAGGCAAACCATCATTGGGCGATTTGAAATGTAAAAAACCGGTATTTGCTTCAGATAACGTATGGCCATTTGCGAAAAACAAGATCATACAAATCAGGTGAATTATGAAAAAATGAACCAGGAAATAAAAAAACGGAACGCGGCCATATACTGACACAATCTTGCTCCATTCTCCTTTTGAGCGTTCAAATAAAGAAAGTAGAATGATTGCCGGTCCCAATGTCATCGATAAAAAGAGAAGCGAAGCCGGATACTTTGTTGTATTCAAAAAAGAAAGAAGGGTGAATACGGAATTCTTTTGCACGTGCCATTCGGAAGGATCGCCATAAACATTGGTAAAGCGAAGAATAATAAAAAACAAAGTGATTAAAATTCCTGTTGACAACAGAATTTTTTGTCTTCTTTTCGCATCAAATTCCTTTTTATAAAGCGAACCGAGACAATAACCCAACATCATCACTCCAGGCCACGGCAGCAGTGGATATAGAATCGCAAATAACCGGTTGTGATCGTAA
>JBQCFI010000138.1:0-22081 GCA_051959325.1 Ginsengibacter sp.
ACGCCATTGATGGTCGTAGTAAGCATGTCTGATTTTGCCAAACAGTTTGCATAGTTTTTCGATCCCGATTTCAGGATTCTCTTGCTTTATTCTTTTTACTGTTTGGCACCAAACTTTTTTCTGATACTGATTTTAAATTGTTCTTCAGCAATATCAATCATTGTCTCCAATGCTTTTATTTTAAGCCTTGCCTCAAATAATTCTTTATCAATGCCCTTATCAGAGGTGGTTACTTTCATCTCAACCATATTGTCCTGATTATATATGCTAAGGTCACTGAATTCTTTTCGAAACTTTGCTATCCAGCTATTCAACAATTTTCTATTCAGTTTATAGGCAATGCAAGCTTCTTGTTTTGTCATTTTGCCTTCATGAATTGCTCGAACAATACTTCTTTTTTGTATGGTACTGTAAAGTACTCTCTTACCAGAATGATAAATTTCTGAGCCATAAGTCATCATCCATTCACAAAGGGTACTATAAGCCATACCATATTTGAAACAGGCACTTTTTCGATCAAGTCCTTTTTCAACTTCTGAAACAATTTCTAAAACTTTTTGTCTACCAAAAGGTACGTGAGATTCTTTGCGCGTACTGGCAATTTTTTTGTTTTTTTCTAACATAAACGATACGTTTTATTGTATAGTTTTTTTAGGACGGGTCACTCCTCATACATAACCCATACATAACTCATACATTACCCATATACAACTATAGCGGCAGGTGTAACGACATAAAGACAGACTCCCGCACAAAGTCTTCATTGAGTCCGTTTCCTTTTGGTTTGCGCTCAGACGAAGTAATTATTGGCTTTTGTTCTGTCAACGTCTGCAGTTGCGGCTGACCGAATGCTATGGGCAAACGAACAAATAACTAACTTTCTTATTAGCTGGGGTTGAGTGTTCGGACAGACGGAACATCGATTTTTCCACCTGCACAAAGCCCTGACGGTTACCGGCAACCTTTAAATCAAACATTCCAAATATTATTATTTTTGTTAATGATCACGGTCATTAACTGTTATTAACTTCAGAATTATCTTTATACGGTATTTTAAGGCAGTATTATGCTTACAATTATACTAATCTTTATATTACTACTATCGTTCGGATTATTTTACTGGTTCCGGGTTCGGCATTGGTTCAACCGGTGGGGCACTACTCCTAACGAAGTAAAAGCGTTATGCCTGGTGACAAAGTCATTGCCAATTCAACGAATAGCGCGATGCAAGCAGTAACCGTGACAACATCTCGCGAAAAGGTTTGGCCCTGGATCGTACAAATGGGGTAGCAGCGCGGTCGCCTGTACAGCTATAACTGGCTGGACCGGCTGTTTGGCTTTCTGGATCGTCCAAGTGCAAACCAAGTACTACTTCAATTTCAACATCTCTGCGTCAATGACAATATTCCCTGGGGCCACGGAGAACATCTCACTGTGAATGAGATTGAACCTTTCAAGTCGCTCGTGTTGTACTATAATGGGCGCGGTATGGAGTGGGTTTGGCAATTTGGGCTTTACCCACTTGATGCGAACCACACACGCCTGGTTACACGTGGAATTGAGCAAACGCCCAAAACTCTTATTTGGCGCTTGGGTATGATGTTCATGGAACCTGCGGCATTTATTATGACAAGACGGATGCTACTGGGAGTTAAAGAAAGAGCCGAAGCACTAGGCTGACACGATCTTGAGCTAAAGGTTGACACCGAGAGATTTCTCCAACGGTAACGATATTATTTGTTCATTAGCCGCAAATCGCGCCGATTTTGCATATTTTAGAACTATTAAAAATAAACCGACTGAAATGAGACCAATGTTACAATGAAATGAGACCAATGTTACAAAACCTATACAAATGTTCTTTTAATCGTTCATAACAGGGAATCGGACGATACTAATGATTCAGTCTTTGTTGCTGATAACACCGACATAGCCGCATTTAAATACTATTGCAAGCACTATACGCTTCAATGATGGTAAAATAAAAATTACTAAAGTTTATTTATTTGCTTGAATAATTTGAGATCGGATTGCTAATGTTCAGCAGGCTTACCATGCTTGTCCGTGGACGAAATGTCGCCGGGCTGATCGCTTGTCGTTCCGGATGCTGGTCGCCTGGAACCTCGGCGCAACCCGGCTAGCAGCGGCCAGTCTCCCCAGGCAGCGATCAGGTAAATAAGTGCGGCCAACAGAATACCGAGCAACTCATGTCCCGAACCAATGGCCACACCAATGCCGGTCATCGCCCACATGCTGGCTGCAGTGGTAAGACCGCGCACCTCGCCGGCGCCGCCGTGAATGATTACGCCTGCGCCCAGGAAACTGATGCCGGTTATGATGCCTTGGATGATCCGATCAGTGCCGGTGGCGAAGATCTCATGACCCAGCCCTGTCAGGCAGGTTGCCGTCAGTGCGGCCAACCCGATGGTCCGTGCCTTGACCACGGAACCTGTAACCTGTCGCTCCCAACCAATTGCGAAGCCCAGGGCGGCAGCCAGCGCAGCGCGCCCCAGTATGATCAGATCGCCTTCCGAGAACATAACAGCTCATTTTTAATTTATACAATAGTTTGATCTTATCTATCACCATCGCCTTCCGGGAAAGAACACAACAACTCCTTTTCTATAATCAGGGGCGAAGCAAGGCGGCCAGGAACGGCACATCGCCCAGCACCGCCCGCACACCCGCTGCGGCCGCGAGAGCCGCCACAAAACTGACAACCCGGATCGCCAGCGCCTGGCGCCGGTGTAATTCGAGGGAAGCCCTGAGAGCCTGGCTGCCAGCGAGCATCGTCAGAACCCGGCTGCCCACAACCAGCCAGGGGCCCGCTACCGGAACGAAGCCGAAGAAGGCGAGCAGCCCCGGAGTTTGTGCATATCCAAGAGTGCGAATATGGCGCTCCCCGAACACCTGGCGACGGAACAGTATTCTCCCAATCGCTGCTTCCAAACCGCTCCAGAGCAGCCAATGGATCAAGGCAGCCAGAACGGCGCCCAGAATTGCCCATTGTTGCCAGGAGGTCAGCATGACTGTTCCAAGAGCAGCGCCAGTGGCGACAAGCGCTACTGCCCACGCTGCCTGGCGCGTGCCATTCGGATCACGCTCAATCTCTGCGTAAACCGAACGGTCGAGCTTCAGCACACGAAGCATCCGCCACCAAGTCGTACCCTGCAACCGCTTCATTGGTGCCCAAGGTCCCTGTGTCATGTTATTCTTCAAACTTCGAGAGCTAAGAGTGCAGTGTCACTTTGCCTGCTCATCATCTGCGTCATAGGCTCTATCTCTCCGGGCCTCCATGTCTTATCAAACCAAGGCTCCAGTGGTCCATAAAGGCGGATGGCAGTGTTCCAACCCTTGCCCGGGATGGTTTGTATCCAGTTCTTCTCCTTACCTGCAGGAGCTTCCGGCCCGAAATAGACATCGGCAGAACCATCCTCATTTAGGCGGAATCCCGTATCATGACTGTTCAAGGCTGGCCAGTGCTGGTCGGTCTGCAGTTGGGAGCGGGTCTGATTGTCATAGACTGTCACCGACCAGAAGTTTTTAACGGGGATGTTGGGCGGCAGGTGAAGCTTGTAGTTCTTTGCCCCGTCGAGAGGTTTGCCTTCTGAATCTACGAATGCCGCTGCGTACTGTGAACCCTGGCCGACCATCTTCTGTTCCTCCGCCGGGGTAGAGCCAGCTCCGCCGATGAAGTAAGCCTGGCTGTAAGCGTCAAGGACAAGGACTCCATCCTCCATAATTGCATAATTGCCCACGAACAAGTTTCGCCACGCGCTGTTCTCGTAGAAGTAGGCTTCTTTCTCCCGCATCCGGAAGGTTAGTGCCCGGGCGGTTGCATCCCCTACGGCTGCGGCCTCCTTTAGAATTCCTTTCATCCGCACATCTGGCGCGAAAGCTTGACCTTTCCTGATACCAATTGAACGATAGAAACCAAGGGTTACCGGGTCGAGCGAATCGGCGGATTCTGCCTGTACGACCTCGTTCAGATAATCCCAGAACGTGTAGTTTGCCGGAGGCACCAGGCAGAAGTATTTGTCTGTTACGTCGATGAAGTTTGGCTTTGCGGGGCTATCAGCTTTAGAGAGCGGATAGATCCGGGTCGTCTGCTTGATCACGTCAACCTGGGGTTTTGGATCTCCTTTCTCATCCAGGAAACTGCGCCAAAAGATAAACATCCCGAATGTTTTAGGCCGTAAGACGATGTAGCCTTCCGGTATTCCATCTTTATAGGCCGGAGGGACTAACAGGTATTTGCCACCTTTCCCTTTATCGGGTCCGGTAAAACCTACATCCTCAACCCAGTGGCCCCAGATGTCATTTATCATACCAAGCACCCTGGGTGGAATCTCAACAACCAGCGGCCCTTCCTTAAGATCGATCCAAACGTTGCTGTAAGGCGTAACATTTTGGGTCATCCAGAAAATTGTTTTGGGTGTGATCCTGTTTTCCCAGATCAGGAGGGTGGAATTTGGCGGCCCCCACTGCAGGAGTGCCTTTTGCATGCCCACCTGGCTTACCGCTGGCAGAGCCAGCAAATATGCCTGGACCGCCCGTTGGAAATCCAGGTTATCGTATAAAAGTTTCACGCTTTCATCATCGGGAAAACCATCGAAGAAATTGAGCGTGCCAAGACGTGTCTCTACCTTACCGGGTGAGACAATGCCTTCCGGGATTGGAGTGGTATTCTTCATTGTTGTCTTTTTTAAATTTAATTGCTATTGTACTATTTAGTAACTGCTTTGTTCAAAATTGTATTAATCCGCTAAATGCCTAGCCATCCTTTTATTTTTCATCGTAAACAAACCGCTTCTTTTCTTTTCCCTGCTTTCCTGTTGTAACGATTCCAAACCCTAAACCCAGACAACCAGGCTCTAAGAGACTTTGCGACCATTTCCTCAGGCTTCGAGAGCTGAGAGTGCTGTGTCACTTTGCCTGCTCATCAACTGCGTCATTGGCTCTATCTCGCCGGGCTGCCATGTCTTATCAAACCACGGTTCCAGCGGGCCGTACAGGCGCAGCATGACCCACCACCCTTTACCGGGAATGGTCTGGACCCAATTGGCTTCCTTACCGGCCGGCGGCTCGGGACCGAAGTACACGTCTACTGATGTATCCGGGTTTATAACTAAGCCCGACTTCTGGCTGCTAAGGCTGGGGAACTGCTGATCGGTCTGCAGCATGGAGCGGGTCTGCGGATCGTAGACGAGCACTGACCAAAAGTTCTTCACGGGGATGTTGGGCGGCAGGTGCAGCCGGTAGTTCCTGCCCCCATCAAGGTATTCACCATCAGCATCATGATCTGCCATAGCGTATTGCGAAGATTTGCCAACCATTTTGTCTGTCCAGGCAGGGCTGTTGCCGGTGCCGAAATAGAAGTAGTACGTACGCGCGTCGGTATCGACTACTCCACCCGGCGAGAACTGGTAGTTGTTACCGATGAAGACAGCTTTCCATTTGCTGTTGCGGTAGAAGTATGCGTCCCGCTCACGGGTGTTGAAGGCGATAGCGCGTGCTGTGCCGTTACCGACTGCGGCGGAGTCGGCGAGTATGAGTTGCATCCGAGCGTCGGGTGAGAACCGTTTCCCCTTCTGAATGCCAATGGCGGACAGCAGACCACGGGTTTCGGGGTCGGTAGCCTCCAGCGGCTCTTCCTCTACCACCTGCGCAACTTCATCAAAAAAGGAGACGTCGTTGGCGTGGATGGTGTTGAAGAATTTTCCGGAGATGTCCACGAAGTGCATGGCGGGCGGATCAGACGAGAGGGCAAGCGGATAGACGCGGAAGCCTTTCTTCGCGTTCTCAACCGCCGGCCGCAGGTCACCATTCACTATGAAGCCGCGGAAGAACATCCAGTTCCCGTAGGTGCGCGAAGGCAGGATGAAATAGCCTTCGGGAACGGGATCGGTGAAGCCCGGCGGTAGCAGAAGGTACTTGCCACCGTGGCCCTGATCCCGGCCCACGTTGCCTACATCGGCGACATAGCGAAACCAGAAGTCATCTATCACGCCAAGGACACCAGGAGGTACCTCTATGACCAGCGGACCATCCTTGCTGTTCAACCAGACAATGTTGTAGATAGTCTCGGTGTTGCCCGTGAGAAACAACGAGCGCGAATCCACCAGGGATTCACCGACGAGTACTGTCTGGTTGTCCGGGCCAAAGGTGCGGATACCGGTGCGCATCGCGTAGGCCGACGCTGCCGGGATAGCCGTTAAAAACGCTTGCACTCCACGTTGGAAATCAAGATTGTCATACAGTTTCTGCACGGTTGTCTCGTCTGGCAGCCCGTCAAAAAATTTTAATGTACCTAGGCGCGTTTCCACCGCGTCCGGGGTAGTGATAGAGGCCGGTATATCGGTCGCCATCTTTAGTTTTACTTTCATATCAAGTCCTCCCTATATATTTAATTGTGAATAAAATATTTTAATTCTTTCGGTTTGCTTTCATTTCAGGTTCTTCTCTGCAGAGTCACGAATCTCCCCCAATGTTGATGCACTTCTCGTTCAGTTTCCAAATTTGGTTTTAGAAGGATAGGTTCAGGCGTGATGTATTGGCCGCCTTGAGTAGCATTATCGGTCTCGTGTTAATTAAGCGAGCCGTCCAAGGAAATATTCCACTGCCATTAATTTTAGTTTATGCTACAAATCGAATGTGAATACGCACGAGATAAATTAATATATCAAAATTATACAGGTAAAAATCCCTGCATGCTGACGGCCCTCATAAGTACGACTGACACCTGTCAGTGCCGGGTTAAAGCTGCCAGCTATACCAATGCACATTTACAGGGGTTAACGAAATAAACACCAAAGCAAACCCTCAAAGTAGGCTGCCTTGTTCCTACGCTTCCAACGGACACACCCGGCCATCCGAAAAATGAATATCCTGAGTTGCACCTGTCCTGTAATTCAGGAAAATCAGGACAGCAGCTAATTTTTCCTTTTGGAATAATAGTCAAGGAAAGTGGGTGTTCTGTTTCAAAAAGATACCAGACGTAGAGAAATTTCGTTTTTTGTATAATGAAATAATATTTACCTTGAAGCGGTTTATGACTTTCTCCGTAAGAAGAAACTAAGGGTGCGCGAGGATTTGATTAACTGCTTTATAAAGTCATTAAAAAAATTTTGATTTTAAACCCTATTAATAATCGTGTTGACCAAATCAACAATAAAAAAAACGAATAAAATTTTTGTTGGAAATGAAGAAGATATAAAATGGATGTTGCGTCTTATTCATAAATACAAACGTTAGTGGTAAGCTTAAATCCAATAGTTTCACTTTACAATGATAGAATCGCAAGCACTCACAAATCTAATGCGCACTGCAAACGGAATAACCCCGCAGCAGGAAGAACAAATTCTTGAATGCTTTAAACTCATACGTATAAAGAACAAAGAGTACTTTTTAAGGGAAGGAGAGATTTGTAAACAAATTGGGTATGTACAGAAGGGATGTTTCAGTTATTATCGATTGCTGGATAATGGCAAAAAAAGTATCATTGAGTTTGCCTTTGAAGATTGGTGGGTAGGTGACCTGGAAAGTTTTTTAAACCGAAAACCTTCTGCTACATTCTTCCAGGCACTGGAAGACGCAGAACTGCTCTGCATCAGCAGAAATGATTTTGAAAGAATGATGGAGACTTCTGCTGCTTTTCGCTACATTTTTAACCAGAAAACACAAAAAGCTTACCTGAAGTCATTGGAGAGAACACCAAAGGACAAATCAGAAAGTGCAGAGGAAAAATATATGCGCATGTTAAAAGAATATCCTCAAATTATATTGCGTGTTCCTCATTACGATGTAGCCGCTTATGTCGGCATTACCGCGGAATCACTGAGCCGTATCCGCAGTAAAATTTCCAAGACCAGATAATTTTTTCCAAGACCAGATAATTTATTATCAAATGTCAATGACATATAGAATTGCATGTTTCAATTTTACAATAAAAAATCATGAAACAAGCAGTACCTCAAGAAGTCTATAACCGCATTGACAATGCTATTTACGAGTATGGTGCGGATCAATGGTGGAAAGGCAATAATATATTTCATTTACTAAAAGCTTCGATAAACCCCTGTCGGTTTCCCTATTTTCTCAATACCTATACAGAAGTATTAAAAAGGGAGCCTGAGGGAAAACAAGCTATTGAAGTGGGATGCGGCGGCGGTATCCTGGCTGAAGAAATTGCTTCGGCTGGTTTTCATTTAACAGGAATTGACCCTGCTGAAAAATCTTTGGAAACAGCACGGCAACATGCAATCATTTATAATCTGCGTATTGATTACCAGACAGGAAGTGGAGAAGCCGTTCCCTTTCCTGATAATCATTTTGATGTACTTTTTTGTTGTGATGTTTTGGAACATGTACAGGACTTGCCAAAATGCATCGTTGAGTTTAGTCGTGTACTTAAACCAGGAGGTGTATTTTTCTTCGATACGTTTAACCGCAATTTTTTAAGCAAGCTGGTAGTAATAAAGCTTTGGCAGGAGTGGAAAAGCACCGCCATCATGCCTCCTCATCTACATGTTTACGAAATGTTTATCAAACCAAAAGAACTGAAATCACTTATGGAGCAGAATGGATTTGATTCCATCCATTTTAGGGGCATGTCTCCTGATGCCAATCCTTTAAAAATGATCTCACTGCTTAAGAAAAGAGCCAAAGGAAAAATGACCTACGAGGACTTAGGTAACCAGATAAAACTAAAAGAAAGTAATGACACCAGGGTGGGTTATATGGGTTATGGTATAAAGAAATAAAGAGCAGAAAGCCAGCCTCTAACATTGCATTGCCGTATATGGCAGTGTGACGAGAAAATTTTCAGCTTTTTGTTCGCTACTCAACTTCGGTTTCGACAGACGAATTATGCCCAGAATCGCTGTATAAAAGCAAAAATTGAAATCTCAGTGCTAATTTAACTGCCCCGACTGAAACCAAACCAATATATAGAGTATAAAGATCAACTTGTAAATTTGAAAACGCAATTTAAAATAACAAATGGCTAAACAAGGAGATAAAATCACGAATGCACGGACAGGGCAAACAATGATTTTCCTCAAAACCGGAAAGGAAACGAATGGGCAACTCCTGGAAATTGAATCTTTCAATCCTAAATCGGACATGCGAGAGCCCATTCATGTTCATCCAAAACAAGAAAGCTCCGCAATAGTTCTTTCAGGGAAACTTCATTTTCTGGTTGATGGCAAGGAACAGATTATTAGACCCGGTGAAAAAATTACTATTCCTTCTGGCACTCCTCATTGTTTTTGGAATGAGGATGATGTTGAGGCACATTCTATTCAACAATTTTCGCCTGCGCTTCACATTGATGAGTTCTTTGAATCTTTTTTTGCACTTGCTAAAGATGGTAAACTCAGTGATAAAGGAATGCCTCCCTTTTTACAACTACCATTGATGGGATTAAAACATAAGGACGAAATTCGAGTTACAAGTCCACCTTGGCCATTGCAACTGTTGATTTATTGGATACTTGCCCCAATTAGTTTTCTGATGGGTTATAGAGCAGCTTATGTAGCCAAAAATGAAGTATGAACACTTTCAACTTAATTTACCGTCCCGGCAAAGAGTGTACAGGCTTCAAACAATACGACTTTGGAAAGGTGAGTAGCGGCTAACAGCAGCTTTAAAAAATAAAGGCTTTAGAATATAAAACCTTCCAATTATCTTTATTCAGCAACAGAAAGTAGATGAAGCTGAGGTTTTTCAAAGGATTGGCCTTTTTTCTACTGCATATAGATGATTACTAAGAGCGTTTTTTGAATAGCTACATACCCTTTCATTTTTATTTTATTCCGCTCATACATACACTCTTTCATATAAGCCGACAAAGCGATATACGTTATAGCCCACCATGTTTAAGACAGGAAAATCCAGGCATCTTCTTATTCTACCATTGCCCCGTTTTGATATACCGATTCATTTTCCAGCACATCGCAGCCTGCATAACTCACCAACTGAGATATGCTTTTAAACAATGCGACTTATGTAAGGTTGCCGGAGTCTTTGTAAACTTAGGTAGGACTCCACGCATAACTCCGGCAGAAGAGCAGTAAAATGGAGTAAATATTGGTAAACTTATCAAGGAAAAAAATCTGAAACTCTTGATTTTACCGGATTTCTTAATTTCACCTTGTTTAAAATAACTGATCTCAGCGGAGACTAAGGGATTCGAACCCTTGATACAGTTTCCCGTATACACACTTTCCAGGCGTGCTCCTTCAACCACTCGGACAAGTCTCCATTTTTTGAAAAAGGATTGCAAATCTACGATTTCCTTCTAAAACTAAATCTGTTTTTAGAGAATTGGCAGATTGTTTAGTTACCGTCACTTCTGCACCTTAAATGCGATCGTCCAGAACTGCTGCGGTTCAAAATCAAATTCCCTGAATCCTGCAATTGGATTATCACCGTAGGTAAATGCAGGTCCGAAAATTAGTTTAACCGGACTATACAGGATAAAGAAATCAAGATTTGTCTTTATTAAAGGATGCCATCTGCTACTGGAATATTGTTTTCCCACTACGTCGTATCGCACCTTAGCATCAACGGTAAGCAACCACCTGTTTAAAGGAACATATACATTGTTTTTATTAGGAAAAATGCTTCCAAAACTTATTTGCATTCCGGCAACCGCTCTTCCCACAAAACCTTTATAGATAGTACTGTCGGCTTTAAAATTGTGCTGAATTTCTATCCCGAATTCCGGCACCATTAAGTAAGCAAAGTTTGAGTCTTTATTGGAATTCCACGACGACCAACGAGTTTTTACGGCAGATTGTGGTCCTAGTTGGAAATAAGAAAACATGGCAGTGGCAGCAATACCTTGTGACCCTTCAATTTTGTCGTAGCGATATTTTGCCGTGGCATTTAATTTTAGAGTTTTATAAGTCTGCAGGTAACCAGGATTTAATAAATCAAATATATTTTCGAGCGGCTCCGGTTTCTTTAAAATGCTCATGAACTTATACCCAAACTGAAGATTGTTCACCGGTGCATCGGCGATGGAATTGCGGTGATACTCTCCTATGAGGCTGCTCTGGCTTTGCTTTGCAGCGCCTGATAAATTATACTTTAATCCAAAATCAACCAGGTATGATGGGTGCTTTTCTTTCGGTATTGAAATGGTAAATAACCCCGGGTTCTGGCTGCTTTCATCATCTTCAAAAGATTGCCTGATACCAATGTTCTTTAGCCATGCCGCAGTTTGTGCATGAAGTGGAACTAAATGGAACAGTAGCAATATGATCAGCACATATTTCATAAAACTCAAGTATTGATTTTGCCAATGACCAGGTCAACCGCATCCTGAACCAACGCACACGCATTTGCTTCTTTTAAACTTACTGTGCCTTTTTCATTGAAATGTTTTACAATCTGATCAAGGTAAGATGTCAGCAGCACATATTGCGCATCGGTTGTCAACACGTCACTCAATTTTGTACTATCGGGCAGACTTTGCGGTGGGCCAATCTTTCCCCCGGCTTTGAGAACAGCCGCTTTTACCAAATTTTTGATAGAATGATCATCGGATTCGTAGCCCAGCTGATTTGCTAAATATTCAGATAACTCCTGGTTTCCGATCAATATCTTACCATCCACAACTCTTGCAGATCTTACGCGATTTAATAATGCAGCAAGCGCCACATTGTCGATCTTATGAGTGGAATCTGTACTCAAAAAAGGAGGAAATTGTAACTTTTTTTTCTTCATTGCCCGAAATTGAATTAACTATCAAATTGAATTCATCCAAGAAACCTATTCAGAAATGTCTTTGATCTCACTCAAAGTTGTTATAAACGCATGATAAATTTAGCAATAAATCATAACGTATTCAAAATACTTTGACGCTAAAAACAACGATGATTTTGTAGAATCAATTCATCATTAATAACTGCAAGAATCCAATTGTATTTTTTGAAACCGGCTTTTTATTGGTAAAACTTCCTTCAGCAATTAAATGGCAAAAATTTTGAGCCTTTACAAATAAATATTCCTTTATGAAACACATTAAACAGGCACTTATCATTGTTTGCAGCATGGTGCTTTTTGCGTGTACCAGCACGCCGAACAAGGATAATGGAGACAAAAATTCAACCCCGTCAGGCGATTATTCGGCAGGCAATTCTGATAGTGCAAACCTGCACGATACTTTGCACCCTGTAAAACCGAATGGGATGGATACTACAGGCGAACAAACAGGAAGAATGAACAACCCGGCTAAAGGCAGTAGCCAGGCTGCAACCACTCCTGCCAGCAACCAACCTAAAAAAAGTACACCTCCTAAAAAATAAGTAGCACAATTATTCGCAGAGACGAATGGTGTTTGCTTTGTCGGTGCTGAACTGTATTTTATTTACTTTTTCTGCGCTGTCATAATACAGGATCAATACCCCATAAGAAGTTTGGAATGCATCCCAGTCTTTATCTTTCATCTGCGGCGCACCAAGCCATTGAAACAAACTATTCCTTGACGCGTGCATCAGTGGCAGGCTTAGCTTCCCTTTAAAATCGGGACCTATTTCTATATAATCGCGCCTGGTATAGAATGAAACACCTTTGTCTTTATAATATACGCCTCCACCACATTTGGAAGAATCTCCTTCCTCCTGGAAGCTTGTAAAACACGGCAGATTCGCCCTGATCTGATCGACAGTTGCGTTTGGAAATATGGTGCCATTAACGCTTCCTTTCAGAATATCAATATTAAGATCCGGGCATTTGGGAGTAGTATGAAGCTGTGCAGTAGCGATAACAGAGAAGAAATAAGCAGATAAAAACAGCAAGCATGTTTTCATAAAAAGTAGAGATTTTTAGAGATTAAAAAAGGGTTTCTTTCATAAAGCAAATTTCCTGCTAAACTTTCTTCTGTATCAAAAGCACTTTTTTTATTCTTATCAAATGAAAAACATTACAAAATTGCTATTTCTCTCCATTGTTGCTGATGAGAACAAACAATGCGGCCATCGTGAAACGATAAAGGAAGGTTACAATAAAACTATTCCGATTGGATAAAAAGTGTGCCGGAGATAAAAAATTGTGTGGACGAATTTTAAGAAGTCATTGCTTATTACAGCGATAATTATAACAGCTAATATTTTACGAAACAGAGCATTTTCGACTTAAATAAGATAAATAAAGCTATATAAATCATTGAACTACATTGTAGTATTCCACTTATCTTTTTGGCAGCATTTTTGCTTCTTTTAGGTGAATGAAATGCAGTGCAATTCATTTCTCCAATAGCCTTTTCCAATATCTATGATTTATCGTTCAATTTCATTCTGGAAAACTACCCGTTTTAATTTATTATTGAAGAACCTACGAACTTGGGCAACATTTAAAGTTGCCCTTTTTTTGGGCATTTAATTCAAATCCTGCTTATTTATTTGTTTGCTGAAGGTTTTTAAAAAACGCACTTCACAATGAAAAGCTTACCGGACCTGCTTTTTTTGCTGCAAATAACTCCAGGCGCTAAACGGCAGAATAATCAGTAATCCAAAAGAGTAAACGTTTTTTGTTGTGAAAAAGACAATCAAAGTAATTGCAAGAACATATAAAGGATAAAAGAAAAATAACAATCAGGTCATTATAGAATCATAATGATCCTGTGCGCGGTTTTGTATTATTAAATGAAAAATAAAATATAATGGCGCACCGGTAACAAAACCGATAATTGCGGGAATAAATAAAAGAGCTTTTTTCAGTAACTGTTCATCTATCTGGAAATAATCTATTGCTTTCTGCCGGTCATTTTTATCGACTTCGTACACCAGTTTTTGCAATTGCGAATTCAAAGTTTCATTAAAATCTTTCAGGTATTTTCCAAAAGAAATGGAATTGGAGAAATCATTTTCCGTAATAATGCTTCCAAAATTTAAAAACACGTTTTTTCCAAAAAATCTGAAAGAGCTATAATTAATGCCCAGCGGCAATACTTTTAAAGGAATATTGTTTTCCCACGCATTTAGCGCCAGGCGCGCCGTTCCTTTCTTTAAAGGACGAAGACGCCATTCATTTGTACATCCTCCTTCGCTGAAGATCAATACAATTTTATTTGCTTTAAACAATTGTTCGCAGGCATCAAACGTGGTGTAATTATGCTCGAGGTTTTCTACTCCTTCACTTACACGGTAAACCGGAAGCATATTGAATGAACGCAGAATTTTCGTAATAAAACTACCTGCAAAAGAATCGCCACGGGCAAGCGAATAAACCGGTGATCTGAAAAGTGTACCTACAATAATTGCATCTAAAAAAGAATTAGGATGATTCGCTGCAATCAGTAATGGCCCTGGTTCCTTTAGGATTGATCTATTGTTTATTATAATCCTGCGGCAGTAAAAATGCAGCGCAATTCTCGATGGAATTAAGAATAGTTTATAGAGCAATACTTTTTGGGTAAAAATAGGGAATTACCGATAATCTTTTCACGCAGATGCAAGTTCATTTTTAGGAAAATGACTCTTTTTTAATTTCTTCTTTATACGCTTTCCTTCCTGTTTTAATTCATCACGGTCTTTTTCAGGAAGCATGAGAAATACGGCTACGGTCATCAGGGTCAGCAAAATAATGAGTCTTTTCATAACGGGTGTTTTTCGTTTATTTAAACAAGAAGTTTGCCATTATTATTTTCTGTTCGAGAAAATCAGAATTGCACTTATTTGTTTATTTGCCTCACATCTTCAGATTAATTCAACTGGGGATCTATCGGGTAATTAATAAGCATTTTATAATCGCCGCCGAGATAATTGAGCGATTCCTTCCATGTTTCTGAGGCGCTGGTGCCGAAGATTAATTTTCGTGTAGCTTTTACTGTAAGCCAGCTGTCGATTTTCATTTCCTGATCCAGTTGGCCTTCTGTCCAGCCGCTGTATCCGATAAAAAAACGAATCTTGTCAGGGCTGATGGAATTATTTTTTAAATGTATTTGTAAACTTTCAAAATTTCCACCCCAATATACACCGTCAAAAACCTCTTCGCCTCCGCCGATCAGATCCGGATATTGGTGAATAAAATGCAAAGAATCAGGTTGCACCGGCCCACCTTGATAAACAGGAAAATCGGGCATGTCCATATCAGGAAGAAGTTCTTTTAAATTTTTAGAAAATTGTTTGTTCAATACAAAACCAAAAGTACCTTCCATTACATTCTCACAAATAAAAATGACGGTTCTGCTAAAGTTTGGATCTTTTAAAAAAGGGTTTGCAATTAATAAAATTCCTTTGGCTGGTGAAATCATAATTCTAAATTAATTTTATTTGCTCAAAAAAAATAAAAAAGCCTGTCTTTGCTGAAAAAATAAAAGATAAGAGATAGTTAAAAAAAATAAAGTTAACTCACTGCTAAGGGTATTTAGTAGCGATGAAGTTTAAATTTGCCCGCATGAAAAAAATTTTCCCTCTAATTACCATACTGGTTTTTGCTTCCTTGTTGGGAATTATTTTTTTTCAGTACGTGTGGATCAAACAGGCCTTGCAGGACAAGGAACTCCAGTTTGAAGAAACGGTAAAAATGGTTACGATCCAGGCAGCCAAAGAACTGGTAAATGAAAGAGCGAAAATATCGCCTTTTGACAACCGTAAAAATGCGGATCTTTTATTTCCGTTAAATGTATTTCCAACCACCATTGCTCACAACTTTTCGCGACATGAAATCCGGTCGCTGATTGACAAAGAATTTGAAAAAAACAACATCAAGAAACTGGATTTCGAATTTGCCATCACTACCACTTCCATGATCGGCGATGATCTTCAGTCAAAGAATTTTTACAACGCTTACAGCGATACAGTCAATAACATGTCTTTCATTTATCCGCTTGATCCACCGGGCCGCAGCATGGCAGAAGGACTTGCACCACAGGAACTGCTGGTGGTAGTTGTTTCGCATATTAAGAATGTCGTTTGGAAACAGATGGTTTGGATGCTCATAGGCGCAGTAATTTTTACTTTTATCATTTTTACAGCCTTCTTTATTACCATTCGCGCATTGCTCCGGCAGAAAAAACTAAGCGAAATAAAATCGGATTTTATCAACAATATGACGCATGAATTTAAAACACCACTGGCAACTATTTCTCTGGCGGTGGATGCTTTAAAAAATGAAAAAGTAGTGAATGATAAAACCAAAATGGATTATTTCTCCGGCATCATCAAAGAAGAAAACAAAAGGATGAACAAACAGGTAGAAACCATACTGCAGGCGGCTTTGATGGATAAAGAAGCGGTCCAATTAAAAGAGGTTCCGCTACATGCTCATGAATTGATCACTTCTGCCATTAACAATATTCAACTTCCATTAAACGAAAAAAATGGCGTTTTAGAAACACATTTTAATGCAACAAATGATTTGATTTTAGCGGATGATGTTCACTTTACCAATATCATCAACAATCTTTTGGACAATGCCGTAAAATATTCAAAAGAAAATTTAAAAATCAAGTTAACCACTTCAAATTTCAATGCGCACATCCGTATCAAAATTGAAGACAATGGTATTGGCATGAATAAAGAAACGCTAAACCGTGTATTTGAAAAATTTTTCCGGGCACATACCGGTAATATTAAAAACATCAAAGGATTTGGCCTGGGGCTCAGCTATGTAAAATCAGTGGTAGATGCGCTTCACGGCAAAATAAAAGCAGAAAGCACTCCCGGGAAAGGAAGTTGTTTTACGCTTGAATTCCCTGTAATAAAAAAAGTTTCATAGATTAATAACTTAGCTTATTTGTCTGTTTGCTGCTTCTACATAATTTAACTCGTTTCCTTTTGGTTTTAATCAAAAGCATCTATTGATTTTATTAATTCTTTTCTTTGCAAAATGCATCCAAAAAATCTTTCAATCAGTGATTTTGATTATCCTTTACCGGAAGAAAAAATTGCTGTTTATCCGTTGAAAAAAAGAGACGAATCAAAATTGCTGGTTTATAAAAATGAAATTATTTCAGAAGACATTTATAGAAATATTGCCGATCATTTACCTGCGAATTCGCTCCTCATTTTTAATGACACCAAAGTAATCAAAGCAAGAATCTTATTTAAAAAAATAACCGGTGCAGTCATCGAAATATTTTGCCTGGAGCCTTATGAAAAAATAAACGATTACACAATCGTTTTGGCGCAAAAAAATTCAGTAAGATGGAAATGCATGATTGGTGGCGCCGGAAAATGGAAAGAAAAATTTCTAGAAAAAGAAATTACAGTTAATAACGAACCCATCATTTTAAAAGCTGCTTTGGTTGAAAAATTAACCGATGCGTATGTAGTGGAACTATCATGGGATCCGGGAAATTTTTCTTTTGCAGAAATCATAGAACATGCAGGTGAAACGCCGTTGCCCCCTTACATAAAAAGAAAAGCGGAAGAAAGCGATTCTGAAACGTATCAAACGATTTATTCCGCTCATGAAGGCTCGGTAGCGGCTCCCACAGCTGGTTTGCATTTTACGAAAGAAATATTTTCGTCTTTAACGAAAAAAAATATCGCCACTGCATTTGTTACCCTTCATGTAGGCGCCGGCACTTTTAAACCGGTAAAAGCTTCACGCATGGAAGCTCACGAAATGCATGCGGAATGGATCGATGTTTCCACCAATTTTATTGAACAATTGATTCAAAATATATCCGGCAAAATATTTTGTGTCGGAACTACTTCGGTGAGAACTGTCGAAAGCCTTTACTGGATGGGATTAAAGGCTTTCCTGGATCCTCAAATTGAATTTGAAAAATTAAAAATAGCACAATGGGAAGTGTATGAGAAAGGAACATTTCCCGGAAATATTTCTGCCACCGATTGTTTAAACTCTTTATTGAATTATTTGATTGGGAAAAAACTGGACCGGCTTTTTATTCAAACACAAATTATCATTGCACCTGGTTATTCTTTCAAAATAATTGATGGAATGATCACGAATTTTCATCAGCCAAAATCTACTTTGTTGTTGTTAGTCGCTGCAATGATTGGTGACAAATGGAAAGATATTTACCAGTATGCCTTATCTCATGAATTCCGGTTTCTAAGCTATGGAGATGGATGTTTGATCTATAATTCTGAACATAAATCCTAACTCTTAAAAATTCTTTTAAACCTGTAAACAAAATAAACAATTCCACCGGCTACAAAAGTGCCGACGATGATATTCTGTATTGTTGTATAGTGTGATTTTATAAAAAAAAAGTAAACAGTCAGGCACGAAAGAAACCAGCAAAATTGAATAACACACCACATTTTTGTGTTTCTATATTTCATCCTCAGCCTATTCTTCAAAATCTGTAATGGAATTACAACCAGTAAACAAACAAATAAACCAATTTTATTCATTCCCATAATTAAGGAATCTAAAAAATCTAACAATTCAATTCTTCTTAATTAACCATTTTATCTGCACAGCAACTGCTGGCAAATGCTTCCGGCTTTGCTTTGAAGGCAAAACCCATTCCGAGGATATAACCCATCGCTTCCCGCAAAGCTTCGTTACTTTTAAATCCCGGATTGGTATTGATATCTGCATGCACTTCCATATCGACATCATATTTTGTAAACAAATCGCACAACTCATAAGCAATTTCAATGCTTTTAGCTACTTCTACCAGCATCCGTTCTTTGATACTGTACTTTTGAGTCGTCTTTTCATTATGAATAAACATGAAGCCACCGCGTCCTTCGCGAAGAAAAACAATGACTGTTGCAAATTCTGTATCCTGGCTTCTTACCTGGCTGTCGGTACCGATGCAAACTTTTAATTTGTTACCTGCTTCGGTTTCTTTTTGGATGGTTTTTTCTACAGCATTTTTGATAGGCAATTCAATTGCTTCTCCATTAAATCTTCTCCATAACATAAAAAAGGGTTTTTTAAAAGTACCAATATTTTAGAAAAAGAAAGGAAAAAATTTTATGAAGATTGCTTAAAGAGAAATTAAATTTTACAAAATCGATTTCAATTGCGGCGGCACAGGTCTCACTTTTTTTATTTCATAATTATAGCAAATCATTACAGTTTTTGCGAGCGCAATAACCATCTTCTTTTCATTCCTGTTTACAGCAATTTCATAAAAAAGTTCAAAAGAAACCCCGGTTATTTCCCCTGAAAATATGTTGATTTCTAAAAGATCATTGTAGAAAGATTCATTTATAAATTCGACTAAAAGCTCTTTCATGATCAGTGCAGTGCCGGCAACATTCAGTTCTGTAAATCCATGCTGATTTAAAAATTGAACGCGTGCTTCATGAACAATTTCTACAAGAGAATTGTGTCCAAGATGATTTCCGTAATTGATATCGGTAATACGCACAGGGATTGAAACAGTGGCAACTAATTTTACAGGAAGTTCAATTTTTAACCGTGCCATTGCCAAAACTTTATTCTATATTTTCACTGTTGGCGGCTAATTGCACCAGGTCAATTAAACTGATTGAGGTTGGCGAAATGGTGCTGGCCAACATAATTTTTTGCCATTTATCGATCTTTTTATTCCAAACAGGTTTTGGAGGAAATTCATGATCGGCAGAAATGATCAAGGTGGCTACTTTTGGAGAAATTTTGACTGGTTGACCTTCAGGATTTGCTACTGTAAGGTATTTTTTGGTTTTAGAAAGGTCTTTAGAAATAATTTCTTTTTTTTCTCGTGGATTATGAATAATCGATTCTAATATTTTCTGATTCAGATTAATAGAATCCTTTATCTTTTGAGCCAATAACTCCTGTCTTGTTTCAGTATTGGCAGTAGTATCCGGCTCTTTATTCTTTTTGAAAAACAACGAACCTACAAAAATAATTACAACGGAAGCGGCAGCCGTGGCACCGTAGAAAAGGAATTTAGATTTTCGACGTGTATATAAGTTGATGACTTTTTCATGCTGCAGTTCTTCTGCAATATGTTTCCATACATCCTCCGGCGGAGGAGTTTCATAATGATAGAGTTTATTTTTAAAATTTTGCATGATAAGATTACCTGCTCCTTTTTGAATTTTGCGCCCTGGTTTCAATTATTTTTTTCAACACGCTTTTTGCCCTCGCTAATTGAGATTTGCTGGTTCCTTCTGTAATTCCCAGCAATTCTGCTATTTCTTTATGTGAATATCCTTCTATCACATGCATATTAAAAACCTGTTTGTAGCCAGGCGATAATTCGTTAATAATGTTTAAAACATCCTTTGTTGCCAGTGAGTCCAGCGCATCCAGGCTATCGTCCTCAATTGTATTTTCCTGAACTTCTGTTACATTATACAATTTTACTTTTTTTCTATAATGTTCAATTGAAGTATTGATAAAAATACGACGTACCCAACCTTCAAAAGAGCCTTCACCGCGAAACTTGCTTAAACTTCTATAGACTTTCATAAATCCTTCCTGCAACACGTCGTTGGCATCTTCGGCATTCTCAGAATAACGGAGACAAACGGTGTACATCATTGCAGAAAATCTTTGATAAAGCAACCTTTGCATCTGAGCATCACCTTCTATACATCCTTTTATTAAGTCGATTTCGGAAGGAATATGGTTGCCTGGAGCAGTCAAATTTTTTGAGGAGTTTTTCTAAAATAATATTGGTTAAAAAATCAGGGCTGCTCTTTTAAAAAAGCGACTAACTTTTCCATGGCCTTTTTTCTATGACTGAATGTATTTTTTTCTTCCATCGTCATCTGTGCAAAACTTTTTTCCGAACCATCCGGAATAAAAACCGGGTCATAGCCAAAGCCTGAATCACCCCTTCTTTCTGCAATAATAATGCCTTTGCATATACCTTCAAAAATTTTTTCTTTCCCGTTCATAATCAAACAAATGACTGTCCGGAATTGAGCCTTGCGGTTATTTTTATTTTCTAATTTGTCTAACAATTTATCAATATTTTTCTCAAAAGACCTGCTTTCACCTGCATACCGGGCGCTTTTTACACCCGGTTCACCGTTCAAAGATTCCGTTTCAAGCCCGGTATCTTCTGAAAAACAATTTTGATTGGTAAGTTGATAAATCACTCTTGCTTTTTCCTTTGCATTATCTTCAAGCGTATCAAAAGGTTCGGGAATATCGATTTCGATTCCGGCTTCTTTCAGCGAAAGGATTTGGTATTTCCCTTCCAAAATCACTTTTACTTCCGAAACTTTATTTTCATTATTGGTCGCAAAAATCAATTCGTTCATTTATTTAAAAATAATTTTTGAAGGCTTACCCATAAATCTTTCTTGAGATTTTTATTTTTTAAAAAATCGGCAAGCGGCGGCGCTGTGAGAAATAATTGTTGTTGAAAATTCTGAATTTGAAAAAAAGGAATGGTAAAAGGCAAATCCATCGCTGCGGTAGAAACACCAAAGAGCAAAATGATCTTTGGCTTAAAATAGTCGTTGAATTGAGGGTACTGATATTGATTGTATTGATAATTTACCAAAGCAATATCAGACATGGAAAGTTTGCAGGCAATAATGAGGTTTGAAAGCATTTCCATTTCATTATCAGGCAAATACGGGTGGTCCACTTCATTTACCAAAAAGAGAATGTTTTTTTGATTTTCACCCAAACTTCTGATTTTCAGGTCATTTGATCCTCCCTGATCATCAATAGCTCCGTCCTTTACAACCAGATTTTTTTCGAAAAGCATTTGGCAGGTAACATCAGAAAGTTGTATGTTATTTAAGCTCATAAAATTATTTGGCTCCTCTTTTTTTCGTTTCTTTGTGCAAATTTAAATGATATGGTCGCTACTGAAGATTTTAAAATCACAAAAACCAGGAATAGTAAATTAGGCGAATTAGACTTCAATAATCTTCCCTTTGGAAAATATTTTACCGATCACATGCTGGAAGTAAATTATGATCAGGGCCAGTGGGGAACGGTAGAAATTAAACCTTATCAGCCAATAATGATTGAGCCCGCGTGTGCGGCTTTACATTATGGGCAGGCGATATTTGAAGGGATCAAAGCATATAAAAATGAAGAAGGGGAAGCGTTTATTTTTCGCCCCGAGGAGAATTTCAAACGTTTTAATATCTCAGCCGAAAGGATGGAAATGCCACAGGTTCCGGAAGAAATTTTCATGGAAGGGATGAAGCAATTGGTAAAAGTGGAT
>JBQCFI010000139.1:0-4360 GCA_051959325.1 Ginsengibacter sp.
AGTAACGTTTTTTTGGATCGCCATCATTAATGTACCGGTCGCTTACATTAATGCCTCCCACAAAGGCAGTTTGCCCGTCAACAACAATTATTTTGCGGTGGTTTCTATAATTTAGCCGGTTGGCAAACAATATAAAATACACTTTTAAAAATGGAAATGCTTTTACACATTTGCTTCTCAACTGCGGAACTTATTTTTTACGAATTGAACGGCTGCCGAAATCGTCATAATTAAAGCGAACGGTCACCCCTTCTTTTGCTTTCTCAATCAAAACCTTCTCTATTTCCCTGCCAATTTCATCATCTTCATAAATGTAATATTCCATGTGAATATGATTCCTGGCTTCTTTTAACGCCCTCAAAACTTCCGGGAATTTATTCTCTCCATTCACCAACAGTTTTACCTTGTTATGCCCTGTTAAAGGACTAAACGTATCTTTTAGCAGCATGTACGCCAGCTCTTTATTACCCTGTACGGCGGCATCGTTTTGCTCATATACCTGTTTGGAATTATGATACAGGTCGTCTTTTAATTTACCGGCCATTTCATCATTCTCAAAAAGCTTTTTGCTGTACATTCTTTTGTTGCGGTAATTGGTACCGAACATGAAATAAAAAATGATTCCGGCAACAGGAACAAAAATGGCAAACAGCAGGTACGCCAGCGTTTTGGAAGTGCTGGGCGTATCGTAAATAATATGAAGGCACGTCAAAACAAGTACAATCGTATAGCAGATCTCGTAAAGAAGCAGCCAGTTCATAAATTATTTTTTTCTGGTGAAGGTTCTTTCCACGGTGATACTTGTTTGGGTTAAAATAGTATAATACAAACTTAGCACTTACGATTGCAAAGTGAAATAAGAATTTGCTTTAATTCTTTGTTTGCTGTAGGTGGGTCGATGCTTTGAACCTACCTGTGAAAATGACTTATGAACAATTAATTTTAATAAAATAAAACACCAGTATCAAATCTGGCAGCATCATTGAGGTAAACGTTTATTCACGTAAAACAAAAGCAACCATCAAATGGCAAAGACTATTAAAGATCATTATGAAAATCTTGATTTTACTTTTGGGTCGTGCCAAATAAATTAATAACATGTATAAGCTTAAAGTAATTTCTTCAACAGTGCGGCCGGGGCGTAAAGGACCAATAGTAGCGGCCTGGATCACAGATCTTGCGAGGAAAAACGGAAATTTTGATGTAGAACTGTTGGATCTTGGTGAAATCAAATTGCCGATGATGGATGAGCCGAATCATCCCGTAATGAGGAATTATCAGCACGAGCACACGAAGTGGTGGAGCGCAAAAATTGACGAAGCCGATGCTTTTATTTTCGTAACGGCAGAATATGATTATAATTATCCCGCACCCTTAAGAAATGCATTGGAATATTTATCACAGGAATGGGGCTACAAACCTGCTGCCATCGTGAGTTATGGTGGCGTTTCGGCAGGTACAAGGGCTGCGAACGCCCTCAAAGCCGACCTGTCAACTTTCAGAATGGTGCCCATACCTGAGGCAGTAAACTTTCCTTTTTTTCAACAAAATATTAATGATGAAAATGAATTTGTCGCTAATGAAATTTCTCATAAAGCGGCGGAAAATATGCTGAAACAATTGCTTCGATGGACAAAAGGCCTAAAGGCGATCAAAGAAGATAAAGGGTAGCGGTATCCAGTCCTGTATTTTATTAAACCGGAGCAATCTTTAAAAGCATCCGGGAAGTCTTGTTAATTGCTGTGGATATCGGCAGTATTTTGTGCGGCACTTTGGCGTTAGGGGATGTTGCTTCACATGCGGTGCTTGCTCCTTGGTGCAGTTGGTGCCCATGCGGCGGCAAAACACGACATTCCCGATAGTGCCATTTAAAAACATGTCTGTTACTTTAGCCATTATATTTCGTTTTGTTTACTCTATGTTCCATATACTTCTATCGCCTGAACGCCTCATACCTGTACTTGACCCGGTGCTATACCCGTGCGCTAATAACGCACAGGTACAGCACTGTATTGTTGGTAGGTATAAGGAGGGACACTGTTGGGCATAGAGATCCTGGTGTTTAGGTGTTTTAGAAAAAATAATGGAAGGATTGTTCTGTGGGTTTTTTACCGGTATTTTAGTGGGCTTTTGAGGGTTTCTTGTCTTTAAAATTGATTTCATAAACACGGAAAAGTAGATTAGACAAAATAGCAAAATCATTTTCAGATTTGTTTAGCTGTGGATGCTTTAAAATCCACGGATTTGAAATTGTGGCTGAATTGCTGAATGGATGGTTTGCCCCCCGGACACCAAAACCCTATACATGTCCTTCCGGGTCTACCTTCAAAAATTCGATGAAAGAAAAGATGGCTATGTAAAAATCGTTCCTGACCTACAAGCTGAAGGGTAATTTTTTCCGGGCTCAAATAAAAATATGGATAGGCCATAAAACCAGAAATTCAAAAAACATTAGGAATGGAAACTGCATTGGAAAACACGTCAATAGAGAGCCAGAAAACAGGCATATGCTTTGAGCATTTATTTTCACTAAAACCAAATGATCATGCAAGCAAAACAAACCGTTGCGGTTTTTGGAGCAAGCGGGAGCATGGGTTCTGCAATTACAAAAAGTATTGCCAAAGGTCCTTACCGTTTGCTGCTGATGTCGAACGACCCCGATAAACTTGAACAACTTCAGTCAGATATTTTAAGAGAATTTCCAGGTGCTGAAGCGGAAGCGATTCAAACGCTGATCGATGCGCGCTGGAAAGCAGATATTTTTATCCTTGCGGTTCCATATTCTTCCGAAGCAGATATTGTTGCGGAAATTAAAGATCTGGCTGAAGGTAAAATCGTCGTCAGTATCACCAATCCCATCAATAAAGATTTAAGTGGTCTGGTAACAAAGCCGGGCACCAGCGCCGCTGAAGAATTGCAGAAATTGCTTCCCGATTCGAAAGTGGTAAAGGCCTTTAACACTACGTTCGCTGCTGATTTTACGCACACGGTAATTGATGGAAAGCAAGTGGATTCATTTATTGCAGGCGATGATGAACAATCAGTAAAAACAGTTGCAGAAATGATAAAAACGGTCGGCTTTAATCCAATCATTGCGGGCGGGTTACAGGTAAGCAGAACATTGGAGAACATGCAATTACTGTTGATGCAGCTTGGCTTAAAGTACCATTACAACTGGCTGGCCGGATGGAAAATTCTTCATAATTAACCGGCTATTTTATGTAAATAATTTCCTTATAATTGCCAGGCAGGAAAATAAAAATTGGCATTGATTGTTTGTTTGCTGTTGTTGTATTGAAATAAAAGACAAGTCGTTTAAATGATAAAGATTTCGATACTGATTTTAGCGTTAGGTGCGTCTCCTGCCATCTTTGGGCAGGGACGATTCAAGATACATCACATCATCAAAAGGTCAGCTATCGAAACTGGTCACTTGCCTCTGGTTTACAAAGACAATGAGAATAAGTTGCAACCGGTTTCCATTTGTTCCGATAAACTATACGGTATTATCCGGATCAATGAGGGAGTACCCATTGTTGATTTCTGGCCAATACTTAATGACGATAATGCAAACAATCCTCATTGCATTTCAAAAAATACGGAACTGGGCAGGTTTGAAATTGATTTGTCGCGAAAAAAAGTCGGCGACCCTGTCAGGTATGTAAAAGTGCCTTTTAGCGGTTGGATATTCGGTATTGGAACCACGCCATTCCGCTTTAGACCAAAAACAAAGAGTTTCCCGTCGGCTGTTTCTTCTCAAATAGGCATTAATGCCACTTATGGTAAATATGTTGGCTACTCGAGGGTTAGCGAGAGTGCCATTACAAATTACGGATTGATAATCGGACCGTTTGCAGGGATAACAGAAGTGCGGTTAGAGAAAAGTACGGTGACAGATCCGGACAGTTGGATTGAAGACAGAACCAATGCAGCGATTACTTACGGGCTGAATATCGCACTAACCAGAAACAATCTGGGAATTGTAATTTCGTTGGGCTACGACCACAACTTTGGAAGCAATTCGAAAGATTGGGCATATCAAAATAAACCCTGGATTGGAATTGGGGTAAATACGTATTTAGGGGTTTTATAAAGAATATCGGATTTTTTCTAAAGACGATTGCTGAACGGAATGGCGCTGATTGAATCTCCTGGCAGGGTATCCTCCAAAATACCTTTTGAAAAGAATGCTTCCAGTTCCTTCAAAGTTTCTGTATTGGTCTGGATATCCTTTGTGATCTCTCCCTTATTCAAAACGACGATCCTTGAGCATACTTCTGTTGTATGGCTAAGGTCATGGCTGGATATTAAAAAAGTGGTATTCTTTTCGGCTGTGAATTTTCTGATAATGTCTTTTAAC
>JBQCFI010000140.1:0-5612 GCA_051959325.1 Ginsengibacter sp.
GATTCCAATTTACGGTACCGGAAATAACGAAATATTGAGTTATAAAGTGGTAAAAGCTGAGCCCTATAGTGTAAAAGATGGCACCTGGACTTATTATGACAATGGCAAGATTATTAAAACCGAAGAATACGATCGCGGTCATTTATTGAATCCGAACAAACCTGCTGAAGTCGTTTCCGATGAACCAATGAAAAAGATCGTTCCAAAAGAAGTTTTGGAGTATCAGAAAAAGAATGCCGGTAAAAAGCATGTGAAAGTGAGGGACGGAATGACCGGGTATTAGGGAATATTTTGCTCTTAAATAAATTGCAGATTTTCCTTTATAATCAGTATTTTTATTAAAATGTCAAATATGGTTTCAATATCTGTTTATGACGAAGTAGCCGATTTTATAGCAAGGATGAATCCATCAAATGTTATAAAATTCAAACCTTCAAGGGACAATCAAAAACGTTTTGATTTTTTATTAGAGAAACATAAAGAAACAGATCTTTCAAATGAAGAGAAAAGCGAGTTAGAGCATTTTCTTATTTTAAATCGTATCATTGGACTTGCTAAAGCACGGGCTTTAAATCTATTGGCGAATGAAGAGAGATAATATTCGGGATCAAGTGAAACTGCAGATTGCTCAGCGTGCACATTTTCGATTTGAATATTGCCTTCTTCCCGATAAGGTTAGTTTTTATAATTTTAATATTGATCATATAAGAAGCTTAAAACATGGAGGAGTATCAGATATCAGCAATTTTGCTTACTGCTGCCCTGATTGTAATCATTGTAAAGGTTCTGATATAGCAACTTTTGGAGTAAATGAAGAAATAATTCGTTTTTTTTAATCCGAGAACAGATGTTTGGGTTGAACATTTTGAATTGGTAGAAGGATTGATCGTAGGCAAAACTCCGATAGGAAAAGTTACTGAAGAGATTTTTAAGTTTAACGAACCAGACAAACTGGTTTTCAGACGGCAACTAATTCAATTAAATCAATATCCACGATAGAAGTATAAACTCTTCTTTACAAACTACCGAATAAATGATCAGGCCCGCTTTTTTCCTACATTCATTATTTTATAACACAGTTCTTTCATCAAGGAACCGGTTGAAATTCCGGAATTTCCAATCCCAATGCTTTTCAAATTTGAATCGTGTAGCAATAAAATAACCTGCTCGGTTTCTGTAAAAGAATAATTTTTAACCGCTTGTAAAACCTGTTCTACCAAATGGGCATTAAAAGAAAAAACGGGCTTTAAAGTTCGCTCACTTTTATCAGGCATCTGGTGTACACTCAATATTTTACAAAAATATCCGTAAAGTGAAGGAAGAATCAATTGAATGGGAACGGCTTTAGGATTTGCATCAAAATATTGAATGATTCGAATCGCTTTTGCCGCATCTTTTCTGCTCAAAGCATTTTGCAATTCAAAAATATTATACTCTTTGCTGATGCCGATAAATTTTTCAATATGGTCTTCGGTAATATTTTTTTCGCTGCCAATATTGATCGAAAGTTTGTCTACTTCATTTACAATTCTCGAAAGGTCATTGCCGATATGCTCAATCAATAAATGTAAAGCCTTTGGTTTTATTTGAAATCCATTGGATTGCAAATAATCATTTACCCAACCTGGCAACTGGCTTTCGTACATTTTTTTTGATAAAAAAACTTCGCCTTTCTTTTTGATCGTTTTTGAAAATTTCAACCGGCCGTCCAAAGTTTTTCCTTTATACGAAACGACCAGGATCGTGGAAGGCAAAGGATTTTCGATATACGACTCCAGTTTTTCGACATCTTTCATCTGCTGCGCTTCTTTCAATAAAACTACCTGTCTTTCCGCAAACATCGGATAGCGCCGGCACGCATTTACGATATCAGTCCAGCTGGCATCTTTTCCATAAAAAATGGTTTGGTTAAATTCTGCTTCTGACGCCGAAAGGATTTTCTTTTCTGCGTATTCCACAATCTCATCTATAAAGTAATCTTCATCACCTTCCAGCCAGTAGACGGGTTTAAATTCTTTCTTTTTCCAATTTGAGATTATTGCAGCAGCGCTCATGCGCCAAAGATAAAAAGTAACCATTAAAAACGATTAGCAATAGCGATGAAGAATTCAAACAGGAATCACTATCTCTTTTGCAATCACATTTTCGACAGAAAAGCTTGCTGCTACAAATACGAATCTGTGATATTTGTTGCTTTACTGGTAAGGAAATTGGCAGAAAAATATTTTTAGAAAAATTGTTTTTAAAACTTATTTTACATTTCGTTTTCAAATTTTAATTTTTTTATTTTCAAAACAATTGCATGCCATCAATACATCCTGTTCCGAAACATCGCCTTTCTTTCGGGCAAATTATAAACATGAGTTTTGGATTTTTTGGAATTCAATTTGGTTTTGCTTTGCAGAATGCAAACGTGTCACGTATCTTTCAAACGCTCGGCGCTGAAATTGATAAAATTGGTTTTTTATGGGTAGCGGCGCCACTTACCGGCTTATTGGTTCAGCCAATTATTGGGTATTTAAGCGATCGTACATGGCATCGCAAATGGGGGAGAAGAAGGCCTTTCTTTTTTATAGGCGCAGTCCTTGCATCTATTGCGCTTTTTTTAATGCCACAATCCACCATGCTGTGGATGGCAGCGGTTTTATTGTGGGTGCTTGATGCTTCTATCAATATTTCAATGGAACCTTTCCGCGCTTTTGTAGGTGATAAATTGATTTCTGAACAAAGAACCACCGGCTTTGCCACACAAACATTTTTCATTGGCCTCGGAGCAGTAATTGCTTCGCTGCTACCGTGGATATTTACGAATATTTTTCACATCAGCAATACAGCGCCGGCAGGGCAGATAGGAGATTCGGTAAAATATTCTTTCTACATCGGCGCCGTGGTTTTCTTTCTGTCAGTCTTGTGGACGGTTCTGACCTCTGATGAACTTCCACCAGAGAATATTGAAGAATGGAAGGAAGAAAAAGCACAATCAAAAGGACTTGTTGTCGCTGTAAAAGAAATTACGAAAGGAATTTTCTCAATGCCCAAAACGATGGCCCAGCTTGCGGTTGTACAGTTTTTTACCTGGGTTGGTTTCTATTGTATGTGGCTTTATTCTACCCCCGCTATTGCTCAAAATGCGTATGGGACAATTGATACAACTACCAAAGCTTACCAGGACGCAGGAGATTGGGTAGGAGTGATGTTTACCGTTTATAGCGGAATTTCTGCTGTCGCTGCGTTTCTGCTTCCTCTTCTTGCAAAAAAAATTGGCAGAAAATATACACACATGCTTTGTTTAATTATTGGTGGCGTTGGTTTATTTGCACTGGTGTTTATTAAATCGCCAAACATACTTTTACTCCCGATGATTGCGGTTGGAATCGCATGGGCTTCTACGCTTACCATGCCTTACGCGATTCTTGCCGGCGCTTTGCCTCCTGCTAAAATGGGATTTTATATGGGCGTGTTCAATTTTTTTATTGTGATACCTCAATTGGTTGCCTCATTCGTAATGGGCTTTGTGATCAAAGATCTTTTTCACGAACAGGCAATTTATGCTTTGGTAATTGGAGGTGTGTGTATGGCTATTGGAGGAATTTTCAATTTGATTGTGGTCGATAAAGATGAAAAGATACCTCAGGTAATGGAGATGCATCCTGTGTTGGAATAGAATTCAAAACGTTTCTTCTATTGACGGATGTTAGATAAAAAACGCCGTTTCAAAGTTATCTTTGCAGCCTTTTTTAAATACCGTTTCTTAATGCCAGCATTACAATTTGAACTCCAACATACAGATCATTCAACAAAAGCACGGACCGGAAAGATCACCACCGATCACGGGGAAATTTTAACACCGATATTTATGCCGGTGGGAACCGTCGGAAGTGTGAAAGCCGTTACCCAGCAGCAGTTACACAATGATATTTACGCACAGATCATTCTTGGCAACACTTATCATTTATACATGCGGCCGGGATTGGAGGTTTTGGAAGCAGCAGGAGGCTTGCACCAGTTTATGAATTGGAATAAGCCGATTCTCACAGATAGTGGTGGTTACCAGGTTTTTTCATTGAGTGGCACACGAAAATTAACAGAAGAAGGCGCCGTTTTTCAAAGTCATATTGATGGCAGCAGGCACTTATTTTCTCCTGAAAAAGTGATGGATATTCAACGAATTATTGGTGGCGATATTATCATGGCATTTGACGAATGTCCGCCGGGAGCAAGTGAATATGGTTATGCAAAAAAATCTCTTGAACTGACCAACCGGTGGCTCGACAGATGTTTTGAAAGATTCAATTCCACCGACAGTAGATATGGCTATTCTCAGAATTTGTTTCCAATTGTGCAGGGTGGAACGCATCCCGATTTGCGAAAATTCTCCTGCGAATATGTTTCATCAAAAGAAGCAAGCGGCAATGCAATTGGCGGATTAAGCGTGGGCGAACCGACAGAAAAAATGTATGAAATATGCGAACTTTGTTGTGATAATCTTCCTCAAAACAAGCCGCGTTATTTAATGGGCGTAGGCACTCCGTGGAACATTTTGGAATGCATTTCTCTTGGTGTCGATATGTTTGATTGTGTAATGCCGACGCGCAACGGCCGCAATGCAATGTTATTTACCAGCAATGGAATTATCAATATTGACAATAAAAAATGGGAAAAAGATTTTTCTCCAATAGACGATGGAATTGATTGCGAAGTAAGTAATTTCTACAGCAAAGCTTATTTGCGCCATTTGATGAAATCAAAAGAAATCCTTGGTCTGCAGATTGCCAGCATTCACAATCTTGCTTTTTATCTCGATGTGGTAACGAAAGCCAGGCAACACATTTTTGACGGCGATTTTTTATTGTGGAAAAAGGAAATGGAGATGAAATGGCAAGAACGAGTGTAATGTCTTAAAAATGATTTCAGATATTTTTTTTGCTGATAAAAGCAGCCTTACATTCTCACAATTCATTTTTCAATTGCTCATCAAGAAAAAAATTTGTGAAAATTGGTGTAATTCGTGGCTAACAATCCAGAATAAATATTTTTGCCCATCTTTGTAAAAGTTGCTTTCACGGAATTATTCAAAAACTTGTAAATTTCAGATTATGTCCAGATGGTTGATGGTTATTTTTTTCACATTTATTACAAGTAATTTCTTATTTGCACAACAAAATAATTTAGAAATAAAAGGAACGGGAAATGATTTATATATTGAACATGCTGTGGCGCCAAAAGAAAGTTTTTACAGCATCGGTAGAATGTACAATGTGAATCCAAAAGAACTTGCTTCCTTTAATCATTTGAAATTAACAAGCGGCTTAAATATTGGCGAGAACTTAAAAGTCCCCTTGGATAAAAATAATTTTCTACAGGAAGGAAAAGCAACAAACAGCCAGGCATTAATTCCGGTTTATCATACCGTCAATTCTGGTGAAACGCTTTACAGACTTGGTGTTAACTACAACAAAGTACCACTCGCTTCTTTAAAAAGATGGAATCATCTTCAATCAGACGCTGTAAGTGTTGGCGTGCCAATGATTGTGGGTTATTTGAAAGTGGACAAAGCTCAATCACCACTGGCAAGCGCTAAATCAAATATTTCTAATGAAGTGGCAACTGCA
>JBQCFI010000141.1:0-11252 GCA_051959325.1 Ginsengibacter sp.
TCGAGCGTTAAGATCAATTTTTCCATTCAATTTAATTTGGGTTAAAAAATGCAGTTTAAATTATTTCTCAAAGACTGTTTTATTTTTACATAAATAATAAAATGAAACATAAACGAAATAATTCAACAGCAAATTAACAGAAAAATAATTATTAAAAAAAGAAAATGAAAATATACAGTAAAAGTTGCTTTGCTGCAAACCTTCAAACTTTAAGCATTTCCCTTTCAACTTTTAACTTCTTAAGCGATCGTAATCTTTATACCCTGGCCGGTATATTTCTCCACGATCGCGGGTGAAATGTTTTTATCAGTGATACTTTCATCCACTTCATCAAGACCGCAAATGCGGCTAAAACCGCGTTTCCCAAATTTGGTATGATCTGCCAGCACAATCACTTTCTGCACCACCTGGATCATGCTTTTATTAAGCTGCGCTTCCATCGAATTACTGGTTGTTATCCCAAATTCAAAATCAAGCCCGTCAACACCCAGGAATAATTTGGTGCAAAAGAAATCTTTTAAAATGTTCTCTGCATAACTGCCTACTACAGAGGAAGAACTCTGCCGGATGATACCGCCCAACTGAAAAATTTCAACATCCTGGTGCTTGATCAATTCGCCGGTTACCGGCAGGGAGGAAGTAATTACAATCAATTTTTGCCGTGGAATAATTTCCCTTGACAAAGCAGTGAGGGTGGTGCCTGACGCGATAATGATCGAATCGTTTGGCGTGATATATTCAGCTGCCTTTTTTCCAATGCTTTTTTTCTCCTCGATCTGCAGGTTTTCCTTTTCATTTACATTTCTGTCGATCGTAAATGGATTGGTATTGCTGGCGCCGCCATGTGTACGGAAAAGTTTGTTCGATTTTTCTAAAAGTTTTAGATCCTTTCGAATAGTAACAGCAGAAACTTTCAGCGCTTTACATAAACTTGTTACACTTTCATATCCTTTGGAGTGAACAATATCAATAATTTGCTGATGGCGTTCTAAACTTGACATGGCATTACGTTTTTTCAAAAATAGGTAAAGAAAGTAATATAGAAGAAAGAAAACAAAATCGTTTTAAATGAAAAGGTTCTTTTTCTGCTCAGAAAAAAGATGGTGATATATCCGGATACAAATTTTCCTTCTAACTATTTGAACTTCAATGTGCTTAACTATTTTTTAAGCTTTTCTTATATTTTTCTTTGTATTTCAATTTATTGTTTTTAATTTCGTTTGAACTCAAAATGAAACAAAGTGAAAAGAAATAGTATCGAATGAAAGAATTTGACCGGAAAATATTGCTTACAGAATTGAAAGCCGAGATTGCCTGGGATGTGGTTATAATCGGCGGTGGAGCAACGGGTTTAGGCATTGCAGTAGATGCTGCTTCGAGAGGTTTTAAAACACTTTTAATAGAACAGGCGGATTTTGCAAAAGGTACTTCCAGCCGTAGCACAAAGCTCGTCCATGGTGGTGTACGTTATCTCGCACAGGGAAACATCAGTTTGGTAAAAGAGGCTTTAAAAGAACGAGGCTTGCTGCTGCAAAATGCACCCCATCTTACTAAAAACGAATCCATCATTATTCCCTGTTATTCATGGCTGAAAACCATTTTTTATGCAACCGGCCTTACTTTTTATGATTGGCTTTCGGGAAGTTTAAGTTTGGGTAAATCGAAAATAATTTCCAGGAAACAATTGATGAAGAGGTTGCCTACGCTAAACAGGAAGTCTTTAAAATCCGGCGTATTGTATCATGATGGAACTTTTGACGATTCGCGCCTGGCAATAAACCTTGCGCAAACATGCGTGGAGCACGGTGGAGTGGCTTTGAATTATTGTAAAGTTGTTTCATTGAGTAAATCAGCTAATAAGATTTCAGGTGCCAAAGTGTTGGATAAAGAAACCGGGCATACTTATGAAATAAAAGCTAAAACAGTGGTGAATGCAACCGGTGTTTTTGTAGATGAAATCATCAAAATGGACAATGCCGGCTCTAAATCATTGATCCGGCCAAGCCAGGGAATTCACCTGGTTTTAGATAAATCCTTCCTGAAAAGTGCCGACTCGATCATGATTCCGCATACCGATGACGGACGGGTGCTTTTTGCGATTCCCTGGTACGATAAAGTGCTTGTCGGCACCACGGATACTCCATTAAATAATCATTCACTTGAGCCAAGGGCACTCGAAAGCGAAATTGATTTTATATTAAAAACTGCGGCAAAATATTTATCCAAAGAACCAGGGAAAGAGGACGTTTTAAGTGTCTTCGCAGGATTGCGCCCATTGGCAGCAACTGATGATGGAAATGAGAACACAAAAGAAATTTCAAGAAGCCATAAAGTAATTATTTCAGATAGCGGCCTTGTATCAGTGATCGGCGGAAAATGGACAACGTATCGTAAGATGGCGGAAGACACCTTGTTTAAAATGATTAAAAGAAATATGCTTCCGAACAAAAAATGTATTACCGGTGATTTAAAAATACATGGCTATTCTGTAGAAAATTCAAATGGTGCTCTTGCTTACTATGGAGCCGACAGAAACAAAATCGATGAACTGATCGCTTCTGAGCCAACACTTGCCAGGACATTATCTGATGAATCGGATATCATCGCTGCACAGGTTGTTTGGGCTGTGAGAAATGAAATGGCAAGAACGGTGGAGGATTTTCTTGCCCGCAGAACAAGGGTATTATTTACAGATGCGAAACTCGCAATAAAACTGGCGCCTGACGTTGCACAGATCATGATGAAAGAATTAGGTAAGGATGAAATATGGAAACAGGATCAGGCTACTGCTTTTACTGAATTGGCAATGGGTTATTTATTAAAAAGTGATCTGCATTCGTCAAAAGATGATCCGGTCATTCATATTAAACAAAATGAAGCTAATATTTCCAAAAGCAACAGCAAATGAAGAAATAATGCCATTTCTAATTTTAAAAATCAATTGTCACTACACATTTTTCAATAATTCTATTAAACTTAAACTATGGAACCAAAAACCAAGCGATCCATTTCCAGAGGCATGATGCAATTCTCCACGTGTCTTATGCTGTTACTTTGCACGCACTTTTCGATTCAGGCGCAGCAAAATGTTACCGGAAAAGTTGTATCCTCAAAGGATCAAACTGCGCTTACCGGGGTAACCGTCCAGGTAAAAGGCACATCGAAGGCAAGTATTACAAACAATGATGGAAATTTTACAATCCAGGCAAAAGACGGCTCAACACTGATTTTTTCATTTGTTGGCTTTCTTCCGAAAGAATTAAAAGTAAATGGTAACCATATTGGCACCATTACCCTGGATGAGGATGTAAAGTCGCTCAGTTCTGTGGTGGTTGTCGGATATGGCACGCAAAAAAAAGTAAACCTTACCGGTTCTGTTGCTACCATCGACATGACAGAAAAAGAGGGCCAACCGATCACCAATGTCAGCAATGCCTTGCATGGTGCTCCCGGCTTGTTTGTAAACCTTGGCAATAGCCAGCCAGGTGTGGACAGAGCTACAATCCGCATACGCGGAATGGGAACTTTAAATAACAATGATCCGTTGGTATTGGTCGATGGTATTGAATATTCAATGGATGAATTAAATCCGGCTGATATTGCCACCATCTCCATATTAAAAGACGCATCTGCTGCTATATATGGTTCCAAGGCAGCAAATGGAGTCATTTTGGTAACAACAAAAACCGGTAGAGGAACGCCGAAAGTAAATTACAGCTATTATTATGGAACACAAAAACCGACCACAATGCCGGATGTGATTTGGGATCCAATTGCATATATGAAGTTAAAGAACCAGGCGCTCGAAAATATCGGGAAAGTGCATGATTATTCCGATGCAGAAATCAGCGAATATGAACAGGGAATGAAAACGGATCCGTTCACTTATCCTGCAAGTAACTGGTTTGATATTGCTTTGGATAACGGCCAGATACAAAAGCATGATCTTAGCTTTTCCGGAAGCACAGATAAGTATCAATACAGGCTTTCACTCGGATATCTCGACCGAAGCGGTATTATCATTGGGCCAAACGACCAGGAAAAGAAATATTCGCTCGGATTTAACGGAAGTATGAACATTAGCAAAAGGTTGAAAGTTGGTTTAACACTCGACGGATATTACCGTCAATACAATGAGCCTTATTACAACAGCTTTTGGCAATATTTAAGCAGGACTTTACCTATTCTTACAGATACTTTAAAAGACGGTCGTTATGGAAATTCATGGCTGCGCACGCCGGGAAGAAACAACTGGGAAAATCCACGCATGATTGCTCAAACAGGTTTTGCAAAAAAAGTAGTAAACCGGTTTTTAGGAACTGTGTTTGCTGATTACAAACTGCCTTTTGATATAACGTATCATGCTAAATTTGGAGCCGATAAATATGATGGTCTTTTAGAGAATTTTACACCTCAGGTAAAAACTTATAATCCGAAAACAGGAGCTGCTACAAACTGGAACAGTCCTTCAACCGCTCCGCGGTCGAGAGGTGTTGATGACAATAACCTCAATATTCATTTTTATCAGACTTTAGACTGGGATAAAACATTTGCGAAGGAGCATCATTTAAACCTCATGGCAGGCAGCAGTTACGACAATTATGATACAAGATCTTTCTCAAGCGGCTCATATGGTTACCTTGATGGTACACTTACTGCAATTGGCGCCGGCCCGCTTCCATATCAAGGTTACATCGGAGGAGGTTCTACACAAGATGTTCTGATATCTTATTTTGGAAGATTAAATTATGATTACCAGGGAAAATATTTGTTGGAAGGAACCCTTCGTTACGATGGATCTTCCCGCTTTGCACTTGGTCATCGTTGGGGTGTGTTTCCTGCTGTTTCCGCAGGATGGCGTATTGATAAAGAATCATTCTTCCCGGCTTCAAATCTCTTCAACCTGTTAAAACTGCGTGCTTCTTACGGGCAGTTGGGAAACCAGGCCGTAGCATTATACAGCTATCAAAATTCGATTAATCTTGGCCAGGATTACAGCTTCGGAGGCGCACTGTCTTCAGGCGCTGCTGCTACAGCATACAGTGATCCGAATACGTCATGGGAAACAACCAATACTTACGATGCAGGCCTTGATGCCACCCTTTGGAACAATCGAATTAATCTGACCGTAGATCTCTATAAAAAATATACGATCAATATTCTTCGTGCAGTAAATATTCCCGATCAGATCGGTGGGTTGACCGGACCCAGCAAAAATGTCGGAACTATGCAGAATACCGGTGTAGAGGTTACTTTAGGTTATCACAATAACATTGGTGCATTTAACTATGCATTCAATGGTAACATAGCCTATAATAAAAACAAAGTGATCGATCTAAACGGCGAAATTTTATATAACTACAACACAAACCTCGCCACGATTACTGAAGCAGGTTACCCGGTTAACTCATATTATATTTATGATGCCATTGGAATTTTTCAAAGTGCCGAAGAGGTTTCGAAGAGTCCTTTTCAAAGCGCTACTACAACAGCCGGCGACTTGAAATACAGAGATGTAAACAATGATGGAAAAATTACCAGTGATGATCGCGTTATTATTTCCACCTCTACTCAAATTCCAAAATATACTTTTGGTTTTGGTCTTGATTTTGGATATAAGGGATTCTCTTTGACTGCTTTCTTCCAGGGAGTAGCGGGACTAAAGATTTATCCGACAGCAAACCTGGCCTTTCCATTCAACAACGGCGCTGATGCAACCTCGGAATGGGTAACCGATTCATGGACACCTGATCGTCCGAACGCACGGCTGCCACACGTTACGCCCAGTGATGTGGACGATGATAATTATGTTGCATCAGACTTCTGGCTGCGAAGCGGTTCGTATTTAAGAATGAAAAATATTCAATTGAGCTACAGTCTTCCTGCAAAATGGTTGTCTAAGGCAAAAATCAAGAATGTTTCAGTATATGTGAATGCAGAAAACTATCTCACATTTTCAAAGTATAAAGATTTTGATCCTGAATCAATTCTTAATGCAAGTTCCTTGTATCATTACCCGATGTTAAAAACGATTAGTGCAGGTATTAATGTTACATTTTAATCAATTTAAAAAAGAAAATAATGAAAAATATAGCAATTATATCCACGATACTTTTGGTTCTGGTGGCCATTGGCGGCTGTAAGAAAGATTTACTGGATACGCAACCAACAGATAAATATAATGAAGGAAATTTTTGGAAATCAGAAGCGGCAGTTGGAGCGGCGTTATCGGGTTGCTACAATCCGCTTACATCTGACGGTTTATTTGGCGGCGATGCAACTCCTTTATGGGAGGAAACCGCGACTCCTAATGCTTATAATTACAGCAATGCGATGGGTTTTAACCTGATCGCAGAAGGGCGTCAGCAATCAAGCAATGGCGGAATCATTGCTCAACGCTGGCACGATAGCTATGTCGGTATCGGTCGCTGTAATACCTTCCTGGCCAATGTAGACAGAGTAGAGATGAGTGAAGACACTAAAACCAAGATGAAAGGCGAAGCGCATTTTTTACGTGCATTGTATTATTTTATGCTCGAAAATTATTATGGCGGAGTACCACTAATTTTGGATCCTCCAAACCTGGCAACTCAGGCGGATCTGCCGCGTAATACACGTGATGAAGTAGTAAAACAAATATTAAAAGACCTCGATAGCGCCGCACTTGTTCTTCCATTGAAATATTCAAAAGCAGACATTGGGCGTGCAACCAAAGGAGCCGCTATGGCATTAAAAGCGAGGGTATTGCTATACGAAGCTAGCCCCTTATTCAATGCATCCAACGATGCACAAAAATGGCAGGCAGCTGCGGATGCGGCAAAGGCGGTGATAAATTTACCGGGAACAGGATATGGATTGTTTGCCGATTATCGCGGATTATTTCTTCCCCAAAATGAAAATAATAAAGAGGTAATTTTTGATGTACAATATATTTTTCCCGGCCTTGGTACTTCTTTTGATTTAATTGGAAAACAGTATAATACCAATGCGCCATTGCTTGATCTGGCCCAGGCTTATGACATGAACAATGGTTTGCCGATTACAGATGCCGCTTCCGGGTATGATCCTGCAAAACCGTATGCCAACCGCGATCCAAGATTATACGGCACCATCTTTTTCCCGGGAGACACTTTGATGCAGGTGAAAGTTACCAATTCCCGTTTTGCCGTTACAGGTTTTGGAATGAAAAAATATACGATTTATGATAAAGGTCCGGCGCCAACAGGGCAATCAGATCTTAAGGCAGGGCAATCAGAAACCAATTTTATCATTCTTCGTTATGCCGATATTTTAATGATGTATGCAGAAGCATTGAATGAAGCTTCTGGCCCATTACCACAGGTTTATGATGCGCTTAATGCGGTAAGGCAGCGCGTGAAGTTGCCTGCGATCGATCCGGCTGTTACGCCTTATACAAAAGATGAATTAAGACAAATTATTCATCATGAACGCAGGATCGAATTTGCCGGTGAAGGTCTTTATTACAATGATATTCGCAGATGGAAAACAGCCGAGACTGTTTTGAATGCACCAATCAAGACATATGATGGAAGCCAGATAGAAGTAAGAACCTTTGATCCCACACGAGATTATTTCTGGCCGATTCCATTGCCGGAGACTGATTTGAATCCAAACCTTGAACAGAATCCGGGTTACTAAAAAATAGTACTTTCCATCTAAATAAAATAAAATGACAATAATAACAGAAGATAGTGGCTTACAAACACTGTCTTCTGTTGTTTTTTAGTACATAAAATCTTCGGCTCAGATGAAACCAGCAATCTTTTCCCTTCTGTTTTTTATTTGCTCTTCTACTTTTTTAAAAGCGCAAAGCACTCATTGGGACAGTACTTATCGCCCGGCACTTTATGACTTTAAAGTTCAGTTATATCAAAGCTATCCGCGATCTGAAAATGAAGTTATTTTTCTCGGAAACAGCATAACCGAACGTGTGGATTGGAATGAATTATTAGGAATTTGTAACGTGCAGAATCGTGGGATTTCGGGTGACATCACTTTTGGTGTATTACAAAGATTAAGTGAAGTAATTGACGAACATCCTAAAAAGGTTTTTATTTTAATCGGCATTAATGATGTATCGAGGAATATTCCTGACAGCATTATTTTGAAAAATTATCGGAGAATTATCGAAAGAATTAAAGCCGGATCACGCGATACTAAAATTTACTTTCAAACTTTATTGCCGGTCAATAACGAGTTCACACAATTTAAAAGTCATTACAATAAAGATGAACATATTCTTTGGCTGAATGAACAAATCAAAAAATTAGGCAGAGAGGAAAAGATAACGGTGATTGATTTGTATCCACATTTTTTAGACAATCAAAACAAGCTGGATAAAAAATATACGCTTGATGGTTTGCATCCAAATGCAGAAGGATATAAAGTGTGGGCAGCGATATTAAAGAAATATGTTGATTGATACCAAAGAAGAGTGGAATATATTTTAGACGGTTTTGTTTTTCCTGGACAGACTGAGAGGGTACCTTTAAGAGAAAGAATTGTATCAATTTGAAAATCACAATCTGTGTTTTTTCTTTATTTACTGTATTTGATAAATTAAAACTGATAACGTTACTCATGAGATTATATAACCCTTTATTGCTGTTCTTAGTAATTCTCGCTTCCTGTTCGACAAGTAATCATCATATGGTGCGTACTTTCGATAAACAAGCTCACCGTGGCGGCCGTGGATTAATGCCGGAGAATACGATTGCTGCGGAAAAAAATGCGATTGATTATAATTGTACGTTGGAAATGGATTTGCAAATGTCAAAGGATAGGAAGATTGTCGTTTCGCATGATGCTTATTTCAACAGTGATTTTTGTCTGACACCGGAAGGAGATACCATGAGTAAAAAAGATGGGTTGAGCCGGCTGATTTACAATATGCCTTTTGACAGCGTTGCAAAATATGATGTTGGTCTTAAGCCATATCCTGCATTTCCGAAACAAAAGAAAATTCATGCAATCAAGCCACTGCTAAGGATTTTGATAGATTCTGTTGAAGCTTATGCAAAAGAAAAACATCAGGTAATTCATTACAACATTGAAATAAAATCAAATCCAAAATACGATGGAAAATATTATTCAACATTTGAACAATACGTTGATTCAGCGATGAAAATCATTTTGGAGAAAGGCATTGCTTCACAAACCATGATGCAATCTTTTGATGTGAGGGCCCTTCGAATGATTCATGAAAAATATCCAAAAGTTCAAACGTCATTCCTCGTAGGTGCCAATGATAAAAAAACAGCACAGGGATATATTGACGAACTTGGCTTTAAACCCAGTATTTTCAGTGCTGAATTTTCTTTGGTTACTCCGGAGTTGGTGAAAGCATTTCACGAAAAACACATTCTTGTTATTCCATGGACTCCGGATAAGCTGGAAGAAATGCAACATTTAAAAGACATGGGAGTGGATGGAGAAATAACGGATTATCCGGAATTGTTTCAACAATTAAAATAAGTTTTTTATTTACTGATTCAATAAAAAATATTTGAATGAAAAATTAAATTGCAATGAATAAACATTTTTGTAAATGAAATTCTCTGAATCTAACTTCCTTGTAAGAACCCGGTTTGTTATAATCGTTTTTTTTGTGGGTCTGATTGCAGGCTGTGCCCCGTCGCGTATTGGGCATAATTCAAAGTCTTTTTACTTCTTTCAAATGTCTGACCCGCAATTTGGTATGTTTACCGACAATCATGGATTTGCGAGGGAAACACAAAACTTTGAAAAAGCAATTGAGGCCGCCAACCGGCTGCATCCGGCGTTTGTAATCGTATGTGGTGATTTGGTGAACCGGACAGGCGATATAGCTCAAATAGCTGAATATAAGCGTATCACGGCAAATTTAAATCCCAGGATTCCTCTTTATAATATTGCTGGCAATCATGATGTGGGAAATGCCCCAACTGCTGAATCGCTTGCTGAATATCGCAAAAATTTCGGCCCCGATTATTATGCTTTTCAACAGGATAACATGTACGGGATCGTACTGAACTCATCGTTGGTTTTTGATTCATCTAAGGCACCAAAGGAAGCAGCCGAACAGGATGCGTGGTTGCGCTCAACTCTTGAAGGAACCAGGAAATTGAAAAATAAAATTATAGTAGTCTTTGAACACATTCCGTGGTTCATTAACTATCCTGATGAAAAGAACGGCTATTTCAATATTCCCACCCAAACACGAAATGCATATATTGAATTACTTAAAAAATATGGAGTAAAATATGTATTTGCCGGACATTTACACAAAAATGCTATTGGCACTGATGCGCATCTCAGCATAGTTACAACCGGCCCGATCGGTAAACCATTAGGAAAAGATTCATCAGGATTTCAAATAGTGACAGTAAACGGTGATAATTTCAGCTATCCATATTACAGTTTAGACTCTATCCCTGATCGCATTCGTTAAGCGTTTGAATAGTACGACGAAATATTTGATATTTTTTAAAAAAGAAATTTTGAATATCTCTTCACAAAGTGTAACCAAATGCATTTTTACTATAGCAGTTTCTCGCTGAAATATCATTTTTAATTTTTCCATTTCAGGTTTTTCTTTCCCTTAATAATCATCGAGCTGTTCCCTCAACAAAGAAAGAAATAACCTAATTTCTTTTTTAAAATTCTTCTTTTTAAGCTCAGCTTTTTTCGAAAGCTTCATTGTTTTTAGCTCCCACTATTTATTTCTCAAACCATCCAATCAAATGTTCCTGGCAGCCGGCAACCTTTTTGAAAATGTATGCGATTTATATTGGAAGTAAAACTATGACAAAGAAAAACAGGAAAATCGCGTTGTTCATTTCTATTACAACAATCGTAATTGTTGCAATCGTTGGTTATTCGATTTGGAATGAGCCGCACAGAGATATTAAAAGTGCTGATGGCGTGAAAGTAAGTGCAGTAGAGCTTTACAGTTATCTCACAAAAGATGGTGCGACGAGGAAATCAAAGTTTGTCAACAACGTTGTTATCGTTTTAGGAGAAGTAAAAAAGGTTTTAAAAAATCAGAACGGCGATCAGATCATTCTTTTAAAAACGAATATTCCTGATGGTTCCATCAATTGCACAATGGAAGAAAAAGCAAATAATGTAAAACCGGGCAATACCATTTCGATCAAAGGAATTTGTAGTGGCTATATCGGAGGCGATCTTGATATGGGTTTGCCGGGCGATGTTTTTTTGATACGATGTTATCCTTCAATTTAAAAATGTAA
>JBQCFI010000142.1:0-16734 GCA_051959325.1 Ginsengibacter sp.
TATTTTCATAAGCTTTCTCCTTACCTTCGCAATCTTTTAAAAAATGCCGGGATAGCGGCAGATCATTAAACCGGTTTCTTTAGATAAAATAATAAAATAAAGGAACCAATAAAAAACAAAAATGAGCAAATTACATTTCACCACAAAACATGCAAACGAGGCTACCGTGCAGCGCAACTGGTACGTTGTTGACGGTACTAATCAAACCGTAGGCCGCATGTGCGCAAAAATTGCGTCTGTTCTTCGCGGAAAGAACAAAGCCTACTTCACGCCCCACGTAGATTGCGGCGATTATGTTATCGTTACCAATTGCGATAAAATTCGGTTTACCGGAAATAAATTAGAAGAGAAAACCTACATCAATTTCAGTGGTTATCCGGGAGGTAAAAAAGAAGAAATTGCAGGCGATCTTTTAAAACGCCGTCCCGACGTAATCATTGAAAGAGCTGTAAAAGGAATGTTGCCAAAAAATCGCCTGGGCCGCAAGATGTACAAAAAGTTATTTGTGTATGCCGGGTCAGAACATCCACATACGGCTCAAAACCCTAAACCTTTAAAATTCTAAAAAACGAACTGAAGTTGAAGATTTGATTTTACATTTTCAAATTTTCAGCTTCCAACACATTTTCAAATTAATAAAATGGAAAAACAAAAAAATGCAGTAGGCCGTAGAAAGGAAGCCGTAACACGCGTATTTCTTAGCAAAGGTGATGGCAAAATCACGATAAACGGTAAAGATTATAAAAGCTATTTCCCACTGATGTATTTGCAAAACCAGGTGGAAGCTCCTTTAAAGACGATAGAATCAGCTGACAAATTTGATGTAACCGTTAATGCTACCGGTGGTGGTGTAAAAGGCCAGGCTGAAGCCGTTAAATTAGGAATTGCGAGGGCACTTCTCCAGATAAATCCGGAATACAGACCGGCTTTGAAAGAAGCAGGATTACTAACCCGCGACCCACGTGCCGTAGAACGTAAAAAACCAGGTAAGAAAAAAGCAAGAAAGAGCTTCCAGTTCAGCAAACGATAAGAAGCAAGATATTAGTAGCTAGACGCATGACAAATGCATCTGCTTTCCTGTTACTTTCTACTTACTACTTTCTACTATTCAAAACAATTTTAATACAAAAAATAAATGGAAAATAATACTTCTTTACAACAGCAGCTTCTGGAAGCAGGTGTACACTTCGGGCATTTAAAAAAGAAGTGGAACCCAAAAATGTTGCCTTACATTTTTGCTGAAAAAAAAGGAATTCACATCATTGATCTCAACAAAACAGTTGAAGGTCTTGAAGAAGCAGCTGCTGCTATGAAATCTATCGCTAAAAGCGGTAAAAAGATCATGTTTGTAGCTACAAAGAAACAGGCAAAAGAAATCGTAACTGAAGCTGCAAAAAGGGTAAACATGCCTTTCGTTACTGAGCGTTGGCTTGGTGGAATGCTTACCAACTTCAACACGGTTCGCAAAAGTGTAAAGAAAATGCAGTCGATCGAAAAAATGCTGAACGACGGAACACTTGACAGCATTACTAAAAAGGAACGCCTTACTCTTACACGTGACAAGGAAAAAATGGAAAAAGTATTGGGTGGTATCGCCGCGATCAGCCGTGTTCCCGCTGCATTATTCCTGGTAGATATAGGCCATGAGCACATCGCACTTTCAGAAGCTAAACGCCTGAACATCACTACATTCGGGATGGTCGACACGAATTGTGATCCGAATAAAGTTGAATTTTCTATTCCTGCAAATGATGATGCTACAAAATCAATTGCCATCATTACTAATTATATAGTAGCTGCCATTGCAGAAGGCCTTGCAGAAAGACAAGCAGAAAAAGAAGAAGAAACTGAAGAAACTGAAGAAACAAATACCCGTGCCATGAAATTTGATGAAGGTTCTGATGAAGGCAAAGAACGTCGCAGAGGAAGTGGCTCACCAGCCGGAGGGAAAGGACGTAGTGCAGCAGGTCCTCAAAAACGCAGAGTAGCTAGCCCGGGACAAGGTAGCAGAGGACCAGGCGGCGCAAGAAGATAATTCAGTTAGTGTGAAAATTTTGAAAATGTGAAAATTTAAAAAAAATGAGTACAACAACAATAACAGCAGCAGAGATAAATAAGTTGCGTCAGCAAACCGGCGCAGGCATGATGGATTGTCGCAAAGCGTTGGTAGAATCAAACGGCGATTTTGAAGCAGCTATTGATTATTTAAGAAAAAAAGGACAAAAAGTAGCCGCCCTTCGTGGTGATCGTGAAGCAAAAGAAGGTGTGGTGATTGCAAAAACTACAGAAGATCATAAAACAGGTTATATTATTAATGTAAGTTGCGAAACTGATTTTGTAAGTAAGAATGCAGAATACATCGCTTTTGCACAATCTATTATGGATGCAGCAATCAACAATAATGTAAATACTGTTGAAGAATTAAATGCAGTGAAAATTGGCAACGAGACGATTGCTGACAAACTGAACGAACAGGTAGCAAAAATCGGTGAAAAAATAAGTGTTTCGCGTTTTGAAAGGATTGAAGCTCCTTATGTTGCCGCATACATTCATGGCTCTTATCGTATGGGTGTTTTAGTTGGATTAAATAAAGCCAACGAAGAAGCCGGAAAAGACGTAGCTATGCAGATTGCTGCAATGAACCCGATTGCAATTGATGCAGCTTTAGTGCCACAGGAAACAATTGAACGCGAAAGAAATATTGCTATCGAACAAATAAAAGCTGAAGGCAAGCCAGCAGACATGGCAGAAAAGATTGCCGCAGGAAAAGTGAATAAATTCTTTAAAGAAAGCACTTTGATGGCACAGGCATTTGTAAAAGATGGCAACAAATCTGTAGCAGATTTCCTGAAAACATTAGATCCGGATTTAAAAGTAATTTCCTTTAAGAGAGTTGCACTTGGATAACATTTTAACATTGTTTGAAAAATATAAGAGCCGCTTTTTGCGGCTCTTTTTTTATTTTATTATCAGTAGGTAAACAAATATTGACAATTCTTATTTCGTGATTTCAATGGCCAGACGCCAATTCAAATCTTTTCATACCTTACATTCAAATCAATCTTTTTATGCAATCAAAAACTCTAAGTTTCCTGGTAGGAATATTTGTTTGTGTTAGTGCTTTTTGTCAAAGCACTTCCTTTAAAGTTGTGAAAGCTTTCACGATTAAAAGCAGCGGTGGCTGGGATTATATTGCGGTGAATGACGGTAAAGTTTATGTCTCTCATGGTACGCAGGTAAATATTCTGGATGAAAATTCCGGTGATTCTGTTGGCGTGATTGAAGGAACAACAGGAGTTCATGGAATTGCGTTTGACAATGATCTGCATCGTGGCTATACAAGCAATGGCAGGTTGAATAACGTTTTTGTTTTTGATCTTTCTACCAATAAAGTTTTGGATTCAATTGCCACAGGAGAAAATCCTGATGCCATCAGCTATGAACCTTTTACTAAAAAAATAATTAGCTGCAACGGACGCAGCAAATCTCTTTCAGTAATTGATCCTGAAAAAAATAAAGTCATTGCAACCATTGAACTTGGCGCCAAACCCGAAGAAGCAGTAAGTGATGAGAAAGGAAAATTATTTGTAAACCTCGAAGATAAAAGCGAAATAGCCGAAGTGGATGCGAAAAATTATACCGTGCTGAACCGGTGGCCCATTGCTCCGGGAGAATCTGCCACCGGCCTTGCATTAGATAAAAAAACAAACCGCCTTTTTGCTGGTTGCGATAATAAGATGCTGGTGGTAGTGAATGCAGAAAATGGAAAGGTGGTTACATCTTTGCCGATTGGCGAAGGGTGTGATGGGGTTGTTTTTGAACCAAATAAAAACCTTGTTTTCGCGTCGTGCGGAGAAGGAAATATGACGGTAATTAAAGAAAAGGATGCCAATAGTTTTTCCGTTGCTCAAACCGTCCCTACACAAACAACAGCACGGACAATAGCACTTGATCCGACAAATAACACCTTGTTTTTACCGGCTGCAACATTAGCGCCTGAGGATCCAAATGCTGCTTCTCGTCGTCGCAGTTTTGTTCCTGGAAGTTTTAAAGTATTGGTGGTGAAAGAGTAATGTTCTTCGGGCAGTAAACAAACAAATACTATGAATCATTGTTTCTTTTGACAGAAATTCAAAGAATCACCTATTGTGCAAAGTTATGTAGACACGTTTGACCACTTAATCCATTACTTCATGCAGCTTCTTCACGAGTTTTTCTCCAAAAATATTTTTAGCAATGATCACTCCGTTTCTATTGATCAAAACGTTAGACGGAATCGCTTTAATCCCATACTGGTCTGATGTCGAATTTTTCCATCCGTTTAAATCTGAAACCTGGTTCCAGTCCAGATGATCTGTTGCAATTGCTTTTAACCACGCTGCTTTTTTTGTGTCGTATGAAACGCCAAAAACGGTGAAACCTTTATCCTTAAATTGATTGAAAGCCGCTACAACATTGGGATTTTCGCGGCGACATGGGCCGCACCAGCTTGCCCAAAAGTCTATTAATACATATTTTCCTTTTAAAGAAGATAAACTAAGTTTTGAACTATCAGGAGTAAATTGAATGATATCAGGAGCCGTTTTTCCAATTGCTACTCTTGCGTAGGTATCTATCATGTTTTTGATCTCTTTTCCTTTAGCAGAATTTTTAATCTTTTTATCCAATTCATTATACAAAGGTTCCACATCGCTTGCCTCCGCATAATATCCATAGTTTTCAAGTATCGCCATCGCCGAGCGCATGGATTTTGGATTTTCTTTTACAAATGCCGAAACTACTTTTCTTTTTGCAGCCAAAATATCAAAGTCAACCTGGTCCAGGCTATCCATTACTTTCCGGTTTTGATTCTTATACGCCTCCTCATAAATTTTGCTGTTTCCGGCTTCCCATTTGGAGATCGCTTTCATTCTTTCTTTCAGTAATTTGTCATCAGAATTAAGAGAAGAACCTTTCACAGTTAATAATGTCAATGAATCGCCGCGGCCTGTAACCTGGATGGTCGTTGGTTCTACATAAAAAGTAAAGTAGTCATTTTTTCTATCAGGCATCGTAAGAGAAGCAAAAAAGGGAGAAGAAACAAATCCGCTAAAATGGAATTTGCCATCTTTAATCACCGCAGAATCCCTGAATGTTTCCGCATCTTTATAAATATTTAAAAAAATTGTTCCATCTTTTATTTTCTCCAGGTTTCCATTGATTACGAAAGCAGAATCCTGGGCTTGCGCATGAATGTTTAAAAATAAAATAGCCAATAAAACAAAGAAGATTTTTTTCATGAATATTTTTTGCCGCGAAGGTATGGAAAATGAAAAAAAGGGGCGAGAGAATGGAGTTTAGAGTTATTTAGCGTCTCTAGAATCGTTTAGAAGGTCATGTTTAAGGATTCTAAGTAAATTAAGAATTGAGCTTATTCCTCTGTTTACTGGATGGGGTATCCTGCAAGTCCGATGCGCTGTCATTGGTTCTATCCTTCATTTGCTTTACGTTTTAAGAAAAAAAATTAATGATCCGGTTGCTTTAGTCATAATATAAAACAGTTTTATTGTACCTTTTCTCTAACTCAAATTCGAGTCATTATTATTAACACGATTGAATAAACATTTATGGCAAAGACCCGATTGACCGATGAACATCTTATAAAAATCATTATCAACGGAGAGTCAGAGAAATTTGAAATCTTAATTAGAAGATATAGCACAGAACTATACAAGATTGCCAGAGCATTTAATCTGAATCATATCGAAGCGGAAGCGTTGATGGAAAAAACCTTTGTAAATGCCTATAAAAACCTAAACCACCTCCACGAAAAGAAACGACTTAAAAGTTTTCTGATTAGCATGATGCTGCATGAATGTACTTCAAAAAATAAAAGTCCTCATTTCCTTAAAGCTTTGATGTTGACTGTTTTATCTGCGGAAGTTGTATCAAAAGCATTAACCGGTTACCTTTTGATTCGTGGGATCAATCTTGCTTTTTGTCCTGATTTTCTTCTTTAAAGCCGGGAAAATATTATGAAAATAAAAATCATCAAATTGTTTTTGCGTGTTTCTATCGGAGCCGGATTTCTGTCGGCGGTTGCAGACCGTTTCGGCTTTTGGAGCAAAGATGTTTCTGCCTGGGGCAACTGGAAAAATTTTCTTCATTATACGCAAACATTAAATCCATTGATGCCAACAGCGATTATTCCATTTATAGGATGGACATCTACAGTTCTGGAAATATTATTGGGGCTTTGTTTAATAGTAGGATTTAAGACTTCCTTAGCCGCTAAATTAAGTGGATGGCTCTTATTAATTTTTGCCATCGCAATGACATTTGCGAGAGGTATAAAAGCACCGCTGGATTATTCAGTTTTTGCAGCATCGGCAGCAGCATTTGCCTTAAGTTTGATAAAGGAAAAATTTTTAGAAGTTGGTTTTTCCAGAAGAAAAATATAAAAATGCAAAATACTTTTTTGGATTAACCTATAATTTTTGCAACAAAATCTTTCTGCATGTAAAACCCAATATTCCATTTTTGAAACGTAGTATCTACAGAAAAAACTACAGGTATCTTACCGGGTTGCGCCGCGAGTTTTTAATATAATTTTTCACATTGAGCCAGAAAGCAAGGATGAGATAAAAAATAACCGGTGAGCCAAAAGTCAGAAATGAGATATAAATAAAATATCTCCTGATAGCAGAGGTGGCGATGCCCATTTTTTCGCCGATGGCCGTACAAACGCCGAACACTTGCCATTCTATAAAATGCTTTATCTTATACATACTTCAAAATTAATAAAAGAAGTGAAAATTAATAAAAAAATTCATCCTTAAAATTTTGTTATTGCACCTTCACAAGCGGCTGTTGCGGCATTGCAGAGGCGCGTGCGTCACAACTATCTTCAATTAAAGTCATAAAAAGCTTGTTGTCTTTAACAGAAAGCTTATAACTGCCTTTTATGCCATCGCAAGGACTGATTCCGCTAATCTTTGTCATGATCAGTGTGTCTCCTTTCATTTCATATTTCATCATCTCTGCATTACTTCCATCTTCGAAATAATTTAAAAGAAGCGTATCCTGTTTAAACTGCAATATCATATCCGTAGCATCGGGAATATAGTAAGTGCCTTTCCAGGAAGTATTGGTATATTGAGCTTTGAGGCTTCCTATTGCCAGCAATACAAGAACGAGAGACAAAACTTTTTTCATACTTTTTTATGACAATTTATAGAAAAAATATTTTCTAAAAAAAAATAAAGAAGTTGGAGGTTGAAGATTCAACATTTGTGCTCCAGCATTCGCTATTTACTTCCTGCAACATGATCATAAATAATTCTTGAAACTGTTGCCAGGGTCTCATCTGCTGCTTTTTCGTCTTCAATACCTCGGGACAGCAATACAATTACATATTTTCGTCCATCAGGCAAAAAAACAATTCCTGAATCATGAGAAACTTTCGTTATCCAGCCGCTTTTCGTTGCGGTTTTTACATCTGGCGGAAGTTTGGCTGCAATTTTTTCTTTAAAATTCTGATGCCTTAAAATATCAATCATCGCATCACATGCTTTTTTATTAACCACAGTTCCGTTTGCAATGTGATCAAAAATAACCATCAGGTCATTTGCCGTAACCGTATTATTCAATGCTAAATTATAGGCCTTATTATCTTCCACTCCACGTAGAACTTCAATATCTTTTGCTCCAATTTCATGCATCGTCTCATTGGCATTTTTTGCACCAACCAGCTCAACAATCAGATCGGTGGCGAAATTGCTGCTTTCGGTGATCATCCGATACAACAAATCTTTAATTGGTAATTTTGTTCCAATTCTGGTATAAAGATCTTTTTCGCTATCATCGGCAGAATCAACTGAGAATGGACTTCCATCTACGATACTCGTGAATTTATTCTCAATTAAAATAGAATCATTGAGAGAAAATTTGTGTTCCGCAGCCTGTTTAAATGTTTCAATTAATATAGCGGTTTTCATGGTGCTGGCCGCATGGAAGCTTTCATGTGCATTCAATAAAAACTGCTGCCCTGTTGAAAGATTTTTGAATGCAACGGCAAAAGTTCCGGTTGGTTGTTTTGCAAATTCTGCTAAAATCTCTTTTCGCATTTGAGCAGTATCTATCGACTGTTGTGGATGTGGATTCTTCATGGCGATTACAGAAAGAAAAATGGAGAATATCGCAAACATAAAAATAAATTGAAATGAAAATTTTTACTGCAATGAAGATAGAAAAATTATTGGTGCCTTAAATTAAAAGGTTTCAATAGCCTGATAGTTAATCACAAAATACCGATGATCGTTATGGTTTTATTTTATATTGCACGCCGAGTTTAAAATACTCATTCCGGTATTCGTGTTTGCTGTTCACACCATCCTGTACAGTAATCGTTTTGCCGGGAGCATAATAATATCCGGCAGAGAAAAGAAAGCGGTCTTGTTGAAAATTTGCTTCCGCCACAAATCGCGGCTCAAACTTTTTTATTTCTACTTTCTTTTGAAAAGCCGCAGCAGCAGCTATCGGTGTGCGGTTGTACTGAGAAACAGAAGCGGATGCAAGCGTATTGTTATAATCAAAACTTTCTTTCTCTTCTTTGATACTTACTTTATACAATTTTGAAAATTGTAAACCGCTCCCCACAGACCAGTTTTTATTAATAGAATAATAAAGCGTAAGCGGCACATCAAAATAAGAGGCCTTGATAATACTGGTCGTATTGATGTTGTAATAAACATTGCCTGCAAAATTGTTTACCAGCTCTTTTTCTTTTGCAATCACTTCCTTTCCGTGAATGGTAGAAAACGCCCAAAGGCCACTATGCAGGCTTAGTTTCGTTGAAAGAGGAAAGATAACAGTGACACCAGGATGCACATTTAAATTACTAAAATTAAAAGAATTGTTGTTGTTATTTCCCATAGAAACATTTAACCCGGCGCCGGCATAAACCTGTATTCTTTTAGCAACCTTTTCAGTTTTCTTTTGGGAGGTTACAGAATTTACTTTGTCAATTTTTACATCAGTTTCAATTCGAGAATCAGGTGCAGGAATAGAAATGCATAAGCTGTTTTCTGCTGAAAACTTTTTTAATAAATAAACCTTACGCATTTGCAACAAATCGACTTCGTTTTCTTTCTTAAATTCCGAAAGCTGCTGATTCAACTTTGCACGCAACAATTGTGGTTGAAAAGAAACAGGGTCTGTTTGATTTTTTTCAAGGTTGATTTCATCTTTTAACGATGGTTGTTTTTTATTTTGTTCAGCCGCAGGATTTTCAGATTTTATTTTTGAAACGGAAGAGAATGAAACGTGGTCTTTCACGATATATGGATAAGAAACAATAAGCATAAAGGATACAAACGCTGCAATGGCAATCCACAAATTTCTTTTTTTGAACGCAATGGATACGGCTGCCTGATCTGCGCTCAGTCCTTTCTCAAGCAGCATTGCATGCATTTGCTTCCAGCCGGCGTCGGCCAGTTTTTGCATGTCTTTTATATCGTTATCAATTTCCTTCATCTTAATAAATTTTATGCGCCTGCTGCTTTAGATTTTTACGTGCTTCAGCTACATGCCATCTTGAAGTACTTTCCGCCATATTCAACATTTCTCCAATTTCTTTGTGTGAATAGCCTTTAAAAATGTGAAGAGAAAATACTTTCTGTGTTACCGCAGGCAATTTTTTTATTAAATACAAAACCTCTTCCTCTACATAATTGTGCGGAGCTTGTTGCAATGCTTTTTCTTCAGTATGGTCGGCTTCAATCCCAATAATCTTATTTTTATTTTTTTGCGAACGCACATAGTCAATGGCTGTATTTGTGATTATTTTTTTTGCCCATCCTTCAAAATTTCCTTTATCAAAATCAAAACCGCTGAGGTTGGTAAAGATTTTTAAAAAGCCTTCATTGATAATGCTGATAACCGTTTGCTGATTATCAGAATAACTTTTACAGATGGTGTACATGAGGGCAAAGTAATGTTTGTACAGCCTTTCCTGGGCGATAGGGTTGTTTTTTTTACATGCAGTAATGATATCGTTTAACTCTTGTTGCCTCAAGGAAATGAAAAATTTTGCAAAGATTATATTTTCATCTGAGAATAACGCCGGAAGAAATGATTTCCGGCGTTATTGCTTTATTATTTTAATGTGATCGTTTTTACCGAATGTTTTTCAGGTGAAATGCTATCCAGGAATGTTGCCTTAAACAAGGAGTCATTTAAGGTAACTATTTTCCAAACAAACGTTCTTTTGCCTGTCAATAAAAGGCTGTCTTTACCGGCAGAAAAAGCCCAGTTGCCTTTGTCGTAAGGAACAACTGTGGTATCGCAACCATCTTTGGATGCGTCAGCAAGTTGAAATAAATGACTCATGTTAAAAGCCATGAGAGCACTGTCGGAGCACGACTTTTTGATGGAACTATCAGCCGATGCATCTGATTTCGGAACGGTAAGAGATTGTAGTTTCCAGATATGCCCGGTGAGTGCTTTTTCCTGCGCTGTCAATTGTGGCACGTCAGGAGTTTTATCGCATGATGCCAATAGGATACAAAATATTCCCAGGGTAAGAATCAGGTTCTGATTTTTCATTTTAATGTTTTTGTTTTAATTATTTCTGTTTTAAAAAATCCAGTCCGCGCGTGCTGTTGTATCTGATACGTAGGAAAAATCGAAAACGTTGGGTGATTTGGAAAAAAAAGTTGACTGGAAGGGTTTTTAAATAAAAAAATAATGCAATTTGCTTCTGATATATTTGCATTATGCCATTTTTAGAAAAGCACCTCTTTATAAAAGAATCGACGATTCCCGGGGCGGGAAAAGGATTATTCACAAAAGTATTTATCCCAAAAGGAACACGGATAATAGAATATAAAGGACGGATTACTAATTGGAAAGATGTATTAAACGGAAAAAGATTTAATGCGTATGTATATTATGTAAACCGTAATCATGTGATAGATGCGATGCGGCGTCAGAAATCCTTGGGAAGATATGCCAACGACGCAGGTGGACTTACGAAAATTAATGGCGTCACAAATAACACAAGATATGTGGTAGAAGATAAGCGGGTTTTTCTGGAAGCAAAAAAAGACATTCCTGCGGGCGAAGAAATCCTGGTTTCTTACGGAAGAGAATATTGGCAGGTTATTGAAGATAACCAAAAAATAGAAGAAGCATCGAAAGTAAGTGAGGCAGTAAAGCAATAAATAACCGCACTTCTTATTCAGAGTAATCCGTATAAACTATTATCCGTTTTAGATATTACGATGAGTATTTATCGTCAATTCTGTCTCAGCATATACAACAGCAGGGTTTCAAATAAATCCAACCAAGAATTTTTATTCTTGCCGGAAATTTAAAGATTAATTGGCTCAAAGATTTGAGATTCTATCAAATGCGATTTTAAAAAGTTTTTGAGGTGCAAGATTCTTCTAACTCTAAACGGAAAATCTATAAATATTATTTAATTATTTTAAATGGCTGCGTATCTTAAAATAAATTCTGAATATTTGTGATCTTAAAATTTAAACAATTAAAATGACAAGAATTAAACAAGTTGTTATAGGGATGGCACTGATCGCTTCATTGCCTTTTTACTCATTTGCGCAAAGCGACTCGGCTTCTGCGGAAATAAAAAAAGTGGCGCCAAATGACTGGCATGAACTTGATAGAGCAACTACCGGTTATTATGGTATCAGTCTCGACAAGGCTTATGATTTTTTGAAGGGAAGGAAAAGCAAAACCGTCGTAGTGGCAGTTATTGACAGCGGCGTGGATACTTTGCAGGAAGATTTGAAGCCGATACTTTGGCACAATCCGGGAGAAATTCCGGGAAATGGAATTGATGATGATCACAATGGTTATGTGGATGATGTTTATGGCTGGAATTTCATTGGTGGAAAAGATGGAAAAAATGTGCACCAGGATTCTTATGAGGCAGCACGGGTTTATTGGAAATTGAAAGACAAATTCGATAAAGTAACCGATTCTTCCTCTATGAATGCGGCTGAAAAAGATCAATACAGAATGTGGTTGCGGGCAAAAGATGATGTAACAAAAGGTGTTGACCCGGCAGAACTTTTACAAATGCAAAGGATATTACCGGTTCTTGAAAAAGGCGATTCTGTAATTCAAAAAGATTTGGGAAAAACAGAATTTACCGGTAAAGATGTGCAGGGTTACACTTCCCAGGATCCGGATGCAAAAATTGCAGCAGCCATTTATCTGAACATGGCCAAAGCGAATAAAAATTATGATATTTCCAACACGGACATTCTTGATTACTTGCGCGGACAAATCCGCAAAGGCGAAGCGGCGTCTACCCCACCGCAAGATTTCAGGGATGAAATTGTGAAAGATAATCCCAATGACATTAACGACCGTTATTATGGGAATAATGACGTGATGGCCGGCACACCTTCTCATGGAACACATTGCTCAGGAATTATTGCAGCGGTAAGAAATAACGGCTTGGGAATGAATGGAATTGCAGATAACGTGCGCATTATGATGGTGCGTGCTGTACCGGATGGCGACGAGCATGATAAAGATATCGCCAATGCCATTCGTTATGCTGTAGACAATGGAGCGGAAGTGATCAGCATGAGTTTTGGCAAAAGCTTTTCACCAGAGAAAAGCTGGGTGGATGATGCAGTAAAATATGCGCAAAGCAAAGGGGTGCTTTTGGTACATGCAGCAGGCAACGATGCAAAAAATGTTGATTCAACCTATAATTTTCCTAATCCTGTTTTCAAGGATGGATCCGGTGTTGCTAAAAACTTCATCACTGTTGGTGCCAGCGGCGATCCTACCAATGGCGGCTTCACAGCGAGCTTCAGTAATTACGGAAAAAAATCCGTGGATGTATTTGCTCCTGGCGTGAACATCTATTCTACACTGCCCGGAGGTAATAAATACGGCGCCATGTCTGGTACCAGTATGGCAACGCCGGTTGTAGCAGGCGTTGCAGCTTTGATCCTTGAATATTTTCCTGATCTGAGCGCTGAGCAGGTAAAATATGTAATCGATCATTCAGCTGAACCGATTACTGAAGAAGTAAAATTGCCGGGGACCACTGATAGCGTAAACCTGTCTGACATATCAATCACAGGCGGAGAAGTAAATGCATACAATGCGGTGAAACTCGCTTCTACATTGAAAGGAGAACGCAGCAAAGATGCAAACGGCTCTCCAAAAATGGAAAAGGAATCTAAAAGAAAGAAAAGAAGGGCTTGATTTGAAAATAATAAAAGACAAAGGCCGGCAGATAAAACTGCCGGTTTTTTAATGCAGTAAACAAAGAAATAAACCGATTTTTATTTCTCATCTATATAACAAAACATTTCGGAAAACCATTACTTTGCACTTCACCTTCAGAAATTATTAACTCCACAAGATTGATTATGAAATTTATTTGTGCTTCTTTTTTTGCAGTTGCATTTTGTTTAAATGCAGTTGCACAGCAAAGTCCTGCTTTAACTGTAAAAGATTATGATCGTGCCGCAAGCTTTTTATCTTTTAATACCCAGAGGTATGTTGATCACTCAACCGTAAGGCCACAGTGGCTTTCCGGCGACAGATTCTGGTACCGCGATTTGAATTCAAATGGCAGTGATTTTATTTTGATAGATCCGGTAAATGGAAAACGAACCGCAGCTTTTGATCAGAAAAAACTTGCTGCCTCACTTTCTGCTGCAACAGGAAAAAAATATGAGGCGCAGATGTTGCCTTTTGAAACCTTCACTTTTTCAGATGATAGACACACTATTTTTTTTAATGTAGATCGAAGAGAGTGGAAATGTGATTTGCAGAATTATCAATGTGCACAGATTGTTTCCAGCAAAGAAAATAAATATCGTGCAGATAGAAATGAAGCGCTTTCTCCTGATGGAAAAAAATCGGCATTCATCAGGGATTATAATCTTTGGATAAAAGATCTATCTACCGGAAAAGAAACGCAACTTACCACAGATGGTGTAAAAAATTTTGGTTATGCCACAGACAATGCGGGCTGGAAACACAGTGATGCCGCCATTCTTCGCTGGTCGCCTGATTCCAAAAAAATTGCAACCTTCCAACAGGATGAACGTAAGGTTGGAAATATGTATCTCGTAACAACCAACGTTGGCCATCCAGAATTGAAAGCATGGAAATACCCATTGCCCGGTGATTCAAATGTGATCATGATTCAAAGAGTGATCATCAATGTAGATGAACCGAAAGTGATCCGTTTGCAGGTGGCGCCTGATTTTCATCGCAGCACTTTGAGTGATGACATTTCCAGCAATGGAACTTTGAATGACGTGGATTGGAATCCAAATGACAATGAACTTGCTTTTGTTTCTACCTCTCGCGATCATAAAATTGAAAAATTCCGGATTGCGGATGCAAACACCGGCGCTGTTCGTGAAGTTTTTCAAGAAACCGTTCCAACGCAATATGAGTCCGGACAGGATGCGATCAACTGGCGTTATTTAGCAAAATCAAATGAGATCATCTGGTATTCGGAAAGAGATAATCGGGGGCATTTATATTTGTATGATTCGCAGAGTGGCAAGTTGAAAAACCAAATTACCAAAGGCGATTTTGTGGTTACCAAATTGCTGAAAGTCGACGAAGCAAAAAGACAACTGTATTTCGTTGCTGATGGCAAAGATCCCGTCAATCCTTACTTTAGTCATTTTTTCAGAATAGACTTTAGTGGGAAAAATTTAACGGCCCTCACTCCCGAAACAGGCAATCATTCCATCACCCTCTCCCCTTCTGAAAAATATTTTATCGACAGTTATTCCCAGCCGGATGTTCCGGCAGTAATTGTGTTGAAAGATTTGAATGGAAAATTAATTTCCACTCTCGAAAAAGAAGATGTTTCGCGATTGAAAGCAATTGGCTGGCAACCACCAAAACCAATCACCATAAAAGCGCATGACGGCAAAACGGATTTGTATGGAATCATGTTTACCCCAAGCAAACTTGACGGCAATAAAAAATATCCGGTTATTGATTATATCTATCCGGGTCCACAAGGCGGAAGTGTCGGAAACTGGTCATTTGTAGCTTCACGAGGTGATCACCAGTCTTTGGCCGAACTTGGGTTTGTAGTCGTTTTGATCGAAGGAACATGCAATCCAAACCGTTCAAAAAGTTTTCATGATATGTGCTATGGCAACATGGCTGAAAACACGCTACCCGATCAGATCACCGGTATCAAACAACTGGCAGAAAAATATGGTTACCTGGATACTTCCCGAGTTGGTATTTGGGGACATTCCGGTGGCGGTTTTGCTACTGCTGCAGCCATGTTTCGTTATCCTGATTTCTTCAAAGTCGGCATTTCAGAATCAGGGAATCATGACAATAGAAATTATGAAGATGATTGGGGCGAAAGATATATCGGCCTGTTGAAAATTGGCGAAAATGGCGTATCAAATTATGAGCCGCAGGCAAATGAGATTTATGCAAAAAACCTGAAAGGCAAGCTATTGCTCGCGCATGGTATGATGGACGATAATGTACCTCCATCTAACACAATGCTGGTAGTAGAAGCATTGGAAAAAGCTAATAAAGATTTTGACCTCATAATATTTCCCAACAGCCGTCATGGTTATGCGCCATTTTCCATGTATATGATGCGGCGCAGATGGGATTATTTTGTAAAAAATCTTCTTGGCACTGATCATCCAAAAGAGTATGATTTTAAATTTTCAAGAGATCCGAGAAACCGGTAATTTTTGTAATAGACCTAACAGGTTTTTAAAGCCTGTTAGGTCTGCTTTATTTATGCTGCCTGAATAACCATTCCATCATCATCGGATCGCTGTAAGCGGCAATCCAGGAGAAATGCCCGGTTTCAGGATACATGGTAAAACCCGGATGAGCGCCGGCTTTCGTTAAAGCATTCATCATATTGATCGATAGCAAAGGATTTACGGCTGCATCTTCTGCTCCATGAAAAATCCAAATGGGGACATGTGCAATGGAAGCAGCTTTTGAAACATCGCCACCACCGCAAACGGGCACAGCAGCAGCAAAAAGATTTGGATATCTTTCAATCGCATCAAACGTTCCAAAACCTCCCATAGAAAGGCCGGTGATATAAATCCGGTTGGTATCAATCGGTAATTTTTCAATCAGTTTGTGAATAAGTGTGATCAGCATTTCCATTTGTCTGGAAGGAGTTGGCAGCAAAGTCATCTCTGTGCTATTGGTGCGTGAAAAATTAGACCATCCCTTTTTTTCAGGACATTGCGGAGCAATCACTATTGCCGGGTGAAGCTTCATCATTTCGTCTGTTGCAAAATTTTTTACACCCCATTTTAATTGGGCTTCATTATCATTTCCACGCTCTCCGGAGCCGTGCAAAAAAATCACCAGTGGATATTTGCGGAGCGTATCAAAATCCGGAAACAATTCCCGGTAATTGAGCGTGTCGCCATTCTCAATATATTTCTGATAACCAAAAACTGATGCCTGCGCGTTTGTTTTATTGAAACTTGCAAAACAAAAAAGCATTAATAATAAAACAGGCAAATGTGATTTTAAAAATTTCATTGTGGAAGTTTTATGTTTAAAAAAAATCAATCATAAACTAATTTACATGATTTTATTTTTTTAAGAAAAGTTACTTTAATGTGAGTTTCGACTTACGATGTTCCCATTTTATTTTATGTCTTCGATTCGGGATTTATTTAATCATCAAATCGTATTCTACAATAATTACAGCCTTTCACGCTTGAAACA
>JBQCFI010000143.1:0-3732 GCA_051959325.1 Ginsengibacter sp.
AAAAGACAATCATGAACCAGAAAAATTTTGAATACCTGCGTGATCAGGTAAAGTACACCGGTTTTGGGGAAGGTTTAGAAAATGACCTTAAACAAAAATTAGAGAAAGGTGAGCCGGAATTTAAAATACAATTCCAAACACTGTATGGCAGCAAAGGTGTGGAAGCAACTTTGAATTTCAGCAAGTCGAAACAAAGCGACATGTACTTTTTTAACTCGTACAAAGTTGCGTTGCAAAAAGAAAATACTCCTGATCGTATGGAGCAGACTTTCTACATCAATAAAGGCAGCAACATAACGCTTAAAGAAGCCTTTAATTTAATGGAGGGGAGAGCAGTAAATAAAGAGTTAAGCAACAAAGAGGGTAAGATTTACGCTGCATGGATACAGATGGATTTTACACAAAGCGATAAAAATGGAAATTTTAAGCTGAAACAGTATCACCAAAATTATGGCTACGATCTGGAAGCAGTTTTATCAAAACATCCGATCAAAGAACTGTCAGTCGAAGAATTCAAAAACAGTCTGAAGGATTCTCTTAAAAAGGGAAACATTCAATCGGCCACGTTTCTGAATAACGGTGTTGAACAAAAACAATATATCGAAGCAAATCCTCAATTTAAGACCATCAATATTTACGATCACAACATGCAAAGGATCGATAACCGTCAATCAAAAGCAGAAAGAAAATCCGAAGGCGAAAGTCAGTCAAGCAAACAGGATAATAAAAAGGAGAAGCAAACAGCAGGGGAGGATGACGGACCAGAAATTCCCAAATCAGTGAATAAAAAGAAGAGGAAAAAAGCTCACGCTATTTGATTAAAAAAACTTAATTAAATTATGGATGAATTAAAACCATTATCAGATTTTTTCCAGGCAATACGGCATGATGGCCGCATCAGCATTACACATATCGGTATATATGCTGCATTGCTTCAATATCGCATAGATAATGGTTTTAATAATCCTATCCAGGTGTTTAGCTACCAAATAATGCGGATTGCTAAATTATCTTCGGCGATCACTTACCTTAAATGTGTGAGAGATCTTAGTGAATATGGATACCTAAAATATGAACCTTCTTTTAACCGAAAAAGAGGAAGCCGTATTCACTTTTTAGAAATGATCTAAGTTTTTCAACTTAAAAGTGGAAACAATGGCTATTGAAGTATTGACAAAGGAAGATTTAAATGTATTTGAAACGCGTTTATTATCTGCTATGGAATCGATGATTAAAAAATATTTTTCTTCCGCAAATGAAAAGCCTGAGGGCTACAAAACCTCGGATGTTAGAAAAATACTTGGATGTTCCGTAAACAAACTGGTATCGCTGCGTACCAGCCGCAATCTGAGAACCAAGAAAATTGGGGGCACTTTATATTATAATAAAAGTGACATACTGCATCTTCTTAACGAAGGGTATTAAGAAACAACTATAGTAGCAAGTCAGGACCTTTCAATGCGGTTCATTGTACCGCCGCCTTACTTCTTTTTTTATTTATCTTTTCTTCACGGCCGGCCTATCAATGATAATTTTCTCTTCAACAAAATCCGCATAAATTTTTGGGTGGTAATTATTTTACTATTGCCTACATCATTTGTACGGTTCTAAAGGAATGCCGTTTTTCAAAGTCAAGCAATAGCTTTTATTATTTCATGGTTCGATACATCTTTTTAAGTATCCAATCGCAGCCATTTCGACATTCTTTTTGCATAATTTTCTACTGCAATCATGTTGAGCATAAGATCCTGGTTGAGGGTCTAAATGTAAGCATGGTTTGTAAAATACCACAGAAATCTAGGTATAGCATACTTACATCCATTATAACCAAATCATAAAGGTGATTTTTTACCTTTGCAAAGCTGTATTCTCATTGTTTGCCTCATCAATTCGATCAAAAGATTGCTGTATCATCAGTTTTAACACGGTCCTGATGATCACATGATCATCTTAAATTTTGCAGAGCGGTTTATAATAAGAGTAAAATAGAAAATTCCCAAGGCGACATTTTTTTTAATAAAAGATAACATTTTTTGCATTAAAGAATTGTCTTTATGAATTTGTCCTAAAATGTTTTGTAAAAAACACAACGACCAAGGGAAACTAAACTGAAAACCTTTTGTAAATATTAATTGTCGATATTATGTAATAATATGTTTTAAAATTTACGCAACCGTTTGCATAAAATTTTATTAAAGAAATAACAGTAATTTTATTTAGCAAATAAAATTAAACTGTCTTCATTGTGCATCTCATTAATTTGAATGAAAAAGATTTGGTTACCCAACTAAGGGATGGTGATCACGACGCTTTTAAACAATTGTATCAATTATATAGCTGGCGGTTATTGGGTTTTCTTATTAAACTGACAAAATCAGATTTATATGCTGCTGAGCTTTTGCAGGATACCTTTATAAAGCTTTGGGAAAACAGGAAGGGCCTTGATCCAAACCTGTCTTTTCGTTCTTATTTATTCCGTATTGCTGCAAATAATGTGTATGATTTTTTTCGTAAAGCCGCACAGGATCACAGGTTACAAGAATCAATAATGAAAGGTGCATGTGAAAAATATCAACATGTAGAGGAGGATTTATTTTCTAAAGAAAATGAACAGATACTTCGGGATGCGATTAATTTATTGCCGCCAAAGCGCCGCCATATTTTTCAGTTAATAAAAATAGAAGAACGTTCATATGACGAAGTAAGTGCACTTCTAAATGTGTCAGTATCCACTATTAATGATCACATTGTAAAAGCTACCAAATCTATTCGCGAGAAGCTGGAGCAGTATCATATTGCGGAGTTTAGCATGATATTACTTTTTCTACTATTCTAATCGCTCCTCATTTTTTTTTGTAACTTTTTAATTTTTTTTTTTATTCAAGCAGATGAAAATCTCTTTTCATCCGTATTAGCTCTAAAGAACAAATTTTGGAAGAGCAAAAAAATATAGAGAGTTTGTTTCAAAGATACCTGAACAATGAATGTAAATCAGATGAGATCCTCAGGTTATTAAAATATTTTGATGCGGGGGAAAATGAAGAGCTATTAAAAAAGCTGATTAGAAAGCAAGGCAATCTAATTGATCATTCTCCCGCGACTACTGAAGGATTTGAATCATTACTGAATACTTCTTTCGCTAAAATAAAACAAGCCATTGCTGAGGAGAAGAATAAAACAGTATCAAGGCCTTTATACAAACTACATTGGTTTAAAATGTCTGCTGCTGCCATAGCTATCCTCATGCTTTCCGGTGCTGCTGTTTATTTCCTTCATCAGAAAAATGAAACGGGCATTGTTACTAAAAACGCAAATATTCAGCCAGGAAAAGATATTCCTGCAGGCCATAATAATGCGGTACTCACTCTCGACAACGGCGCAAGTATTCTTCTTGACACCGCAAGCAACGGTACTTTGGCTAAACAAGGAAACATAAAGATTATGAAATTAAATGGACAAATAACTTATAATAAAGCAGGTGATATGAATGCAAAACCAGTTTACAACACCATCGTCACTTCAAATGGAAATGAATATCAACTCATTTTGACTGATGGCTCGAAAGTCTGGTTGAATGCCGCTTCCTCCATTCGTTTCCCTACTGCTTTTACTGATCAAGAAAGGAAAGTGGAGATTACCGGGGAAGCTTATTTTGAAGTAGCTAAAGATCCAAAAAAACCTTTTAAAGTAGATTTTAAAAATCAAGCAGGAGAGAAGGATGAAATAGAAGTT
>JBQCFI010000144.1:0-12547 GCA_051959325.1 Ginsengibacter sp.
AAAAAAATTATTTGCCTCTTTTATTTTTTTGACGGTTAGTTTTGCGCGATTAAAGACACTTTGTAAGATGAAAAGATACAGCCAGGTGAGGGCAATGTTTGCGATTACCAAAGCGAGTTTACACGCTATTTTCAGAAGTCCATCATCGGTAGTTTTTGGGTTTGCTTTTCCCTTTATTTTTATTTTGGTTTTTGGTTTTATGGGAGATAACGGTTCTTTCCGGAGTTACAAAATAGCGGTTGATCATGCGGCTGATACCACCAATGATTTGTATAAAAGCATTGAAAGTTCGCCCGGATTGATCATCAAAAAATATCCTGATACTGCATCTTTACAAAAGGATCTGCAAAGTGGGAAAATAGCCGGCGTTATAAATATTGAAAGGAACGCATCGGGGCAGCCACCTTATTTGCTTACTTTAAAAAGCACTACATCGAGTAACGATCAGTGGCCACAGGTAAGAGCGCTTATTCAAAGTATCATCAATAAAATCAGCAACGAAAGATATCCGGGCAGGCAAGCGTATGCCGCATTTGATTTTGATTTTCCAAGAGATATCGCGGTTATTCGAAAATATAAAACCATAGATTTCATTCTTCCGGGCCAGTTGGGTTTTTCACTACTTGCGTCAGGTGTTTTTGGCGTTGCCTTTATGTTTTTCAATTTGCGAAATACACTTGTTTTAAAAAGATTTTTTGCAACACCCATCAGTCGTACTTACATCATTCTTGGCGAAATGTTTAGCCGCGTTTTATTCCAAATGCTTACAGCAGTTGTAATCATTCTTGCAGGTTATTATTTTTTTGGATTTACACTCATTCATGGATTTGAAACTTTTATCGAACTATTGATACTTAGTTTTATCGGCCTAGTCATTTTTATGGGAATGGGTTTTATCATTAGTGGAATCGCAAAAAGCGATAGCACGATTCCGCCATTAGCGAATATCATCACATTGCCACAATTTCTCATTGGCGGTACGTTCTTTCCCATCGATGTGTTTCCAAAATGGCTGCAATGGGTAGCCGAAGCCATGCCACTTACCCATCTGAATAATGCGCTGCGTGATGTATCGTTTGAAGGATATAATTTGTGGGATGAACGTTGGGAAATTGGAATATTATTGTTGTGGGGAATTGTAACTTATGCCATTGCAGTAAAAGTTTTCAGGTGGGAATAAAAAAAATTAGTATGCGATTTCTGAAATTTCTTTTCTTTCTTTTGTCTGTTTTTGTGATCATTTTTGTGATCAGTTTGTTGCTTCCTTCTCATGTTACTGTTTTAAAATATGTAGAAATAAATGCACCGGCTGAAAAAGTAATGAAGCAAATCGTCAATTTTGAGGAATGGAAAAACTGGTATCCTGCCTTTAAAGATGAAAACATTAAAGTAATCAAAAATCCTTCTGCTAAAAATGTTCTTTCGTCTGTAACATTAAAAGACGTGAACGGGAAAAGCGTGAGCTTAAACCTGGTTGACACCAGCCAACATCTCATTGATATACAGTTGCAATCCTTATCAATAACGAAGGTGAATTACCAATTCGGTCTCGTTTCAAAAATCAATAATCAAACACAATTAACGTGGAATATAAACATCGACCTTGGGTGGCTTCCATGGAAAAAGATCCAGGGAATTTTTATGGATAAATTCTCAGGCCAACAATATCAAATGGCTTTGGACAATTTAAAAAAAGCCGCAGAAAATTAATCCGCTTTTTGCTGTTCAATGTATTTTTCAATGAAATGAATAATTACTGAATAGATCTTTTTTAATTGTTTGGAAGTGGTGCAATACGGAGGCATTACATAAATCGTATTTCCCATTGAACGAAGATAGACACCATGTTTCAGGCAAAAGGGTGTAAATGGATTACTCACCTCATTCAGATAGTTGTCATCGCCGTCCGTGCAAATTTCAAAAGCGATGACAGTGCCTGTTTGCCTTACATCTTTGATATAATTTTTTTGCTCGAATGAATAAAGTTTTTTCGCAAATTTTTGATGATGATTAATGATATTTTCAACACTTTCAAGAAATCCTTTTTTCTCAATTAGGTCAAAACTTGCAACTGCTGAGGTACAAGCCAGCGGATTGGCGGTGAAAGAATGCCCGTGAAATAAAGTCTTCGTCTTATCATCACTTACAAACTCATCGTAAATTTTTTGTGTGCAAGCTGTAACGCCCAAAGCCATAGTACCGCCTGTAAGCGCTTTACTGAGACAAATAATATCCGCTTTGGTATCCATGTAATCGCCGGCAAAGAATCTTCCTGTGCGATAGAATCCTGTAAGCACTTCATCGGCTATGCAAATAACATCTTGCTTTTTCAAATATTGCAACAGCGGATTAAGATTTACGGCCCCGTACATTTTCATACCGCCGGCTCCCTGCAGCAATGGTTCATAAATAAAACAAAGAATTTCATCTTTGTTATTTTCTATCGTTGCATGAATCGCTTCGAAATTTGTACCGTCAGGTGTTTCAATAAAAATTACATCGAACAATTTATCGCGGAAAGCCATCGTATATACATCACGCTCACTTACACTCATAGCGCCAAAAGTGTCGCCATGGTAAGAATTTCGAAAAGCAACAATTTTGTTTCTCTGATTGTTCCCTTTATTTCTCCAATATTGAATAGACATTTTAATGGCAACTTCAATGGCCGTAGATCCGTCATCGGTATAAAAGATCTTTGCAAAATTCCCGGGTAAAACAGATAATAATTTTTCCGCAAGTTCTACCGCCGGTTCATGTGTGAACGCGGTAAATATTACCTGTTCCAGTTTTTTTGCCTGCTCATAAATTTTTTTGGCAATGTATTTATTTCCATGCCCGTGAATATTTACCCACCAGCTGCTGATGCCATCAATGTATTTATTTCCGTGTTCGTCGAATAAAATTGCTTTTTCTCCATTTACTATTGGTATTGAAGGAGCGGTGCTTTTAATGTGTGTATAAGGATGCCAGATGTATTTTTGGTCTTTTTCTTTTAAATCACTCATCCAATTTTGTTTTTCGGCAAAAGTAGCGGATAACGTTTTCGTGTGCCTTAAAAATAATTTAACCAGAAGCCGGAAAAGCTGCCTTTGATTTTGTTTAAAAAAAATAATTGCCTTAGATTTACGTTTCGAATTCAATCCTATCCAAAAACTTCTCTGTACATCCTCCCTTATTAAATATTTAAACTTAAACATCAAATGAAAAAAATCATTTTTTTCGTGGTCATGGGGTTTATGTTCTCTGTCCCACAGGCAAGCAATGGTCAATTATTAAAAAAGTTAAAGGAAAAAGCCAACAATGTTGTCAATAAAGCAGTCGACAAAAAGGTGGATGAAAAAGTTGGAAACACATCTCAGAGTAGTAGTGCCTCCGATTCTCAGGGCGAAACTACCAATAGCAGTGGCAAACCGGTGAACAAAGGTGGTGCAGGTTTAAAAAATACTGCTCCGCCAGATGTAAATGCAGCAATGGATGATGCGACCAAATCATTTTCTTCAAATAATTACAGCGATGCCCGTTATTCTGTTCAACAAGCTTTGATGGGCATTGAAATTCAGCTCGGTCATCAATTATTGCAATCGCTTCCCCCTAATGTAGATGGCTTGCAAAAAGATACCACACAGGATAAAGTAGTAAGCACTCAATGGGGTTGGAACAACATGACCATTCAGCGTGTTTATTCTGACAAAAAAGACAAGCAATGTACGATTACTATAGGGAATAACGGGTTATACGCCGGACTGGTAAATGCCTATTTTGGAAATGCGTATGCAGTTGAATCCAACGGAAAAGATCAAAATGTAAAGCAGGTAAAAGTGCAGGGAAATAAGGCTATTATCAGCTATGATGAAAGCAAAGGTTATTCATTAATTGTTCCGATTGGTCAAAGTTCAATGGTAGTTTGGGAATGCATCAATTTTGCAAATGAAGACGAAGTAATGAATACTGCAAATGCCTTCAATATTGACAACATCAAAAAATCATTAGGCGAAAAATAACCACTTAAAAATTTTGAAAAATGAAAAAATATTCCATTTTAATTCCAATACTTTTCTTCACACTGGCTCTTCAGGCGCAGGATTTTTCGAAAGATATTGCTGATGCGAAAACTGCTTACTCTTCAGGCAAACTTGCGGACGCCCATTTTTCATTGGAACAGGCTGTCCAGGAAATTGATATGATCGTTGGTAAAGAAGTTTTGAAATTATTGCCGGATAAAATGAGTGATCAGCCAGCAAACAGTAAAGACGACCAGGTTTCTGCTAATGTCGGTTTTGTTGGCGCTACCATCCATCGTGATTATGGTACCACCGGTTCCCAGATAGAAATAATAAGCAATTCGCCGCTGATCACAAGTCTCAACGCATTTTTGAACATGCCATTTGTAGGCGGAATGATGAGGAATTCAACTACCAAAGTGGTAAAAATACAAGGTTACAAATCGCGGCTGGAAAAACAAGGAGACAATGAAAACGGAAAGCCAAATTATCAATTGCAAATTCCTTTTAAAAGCGCATTAATTACCGTTACTGCTAATGGGATGGATGAAAATACAGTCATGTCATTTGCAAATACGATTCCTCTTGATAAAATTGCTGCTTTGATTCAGTAACAAAATGAGAATATTTTTAAAAGAAGAGGCTGTCTCAAAAGTGTGAGGTAGCCTTTTTTTATTCGGGTAGGGGATGGAGTCTGATTTCATTTATGCGATTCTCAGCGCCTTCATTTTAGTTTTGAGACATCCTCTTTTTTTTGTGGAAAAAAGAAAAAAACTCCTGCCATGCAACGAAAAGGAAAATATTATTGTCAGGATGAGACGAATGGATTATAATCAATTATTAAAAGATTGTTTGAAACAAAAACCAGAAGCGCAAAAAATGCTTTATGAACATTTTGCGCCTTCAATGCTCGGAGTTTGCTTTAGGTACACCAAAAGTTTGAATGATGCCGAAGAAGTGTTGCAGGAAGGATTTGTGAAGGTTTTTACGCGGTTAAATCAATTTAAAGGCGAAGGCGAATTGGCCGGATGGATTCGCAAGATTATGGTAAACACCGCTTTGACTTATTTAAAAACAAATCAGAAATACCGTTACGAACTTTCTTATGATGAAATGCCTTTGCATGTTGTTTCCACTGAAAATCCAACGGTGAATTTACAGTCCAAAGAACTGGCGGAATTGATCAGGCAATTGCCAACGGGCTTTCAAACAATTTTCAACTTATATGCAGTGGAAGGCTATAAGCACGCGGAAATAGCGTCAATGCTAGGTATCAATGAGGGAACATCAAGATCGCAATATGCAAGAGCCAGGATTTTATTGATAGAGTGGATCGAAAAGTTTTCCCTGAAAGAAAAAAAAGGCCATTATGGAACAAAATAATTTTGAAAAAAATGTGCAGCAGAAAATGGACGAATTTAAAATCGCTCCATCCGATTCTGTATGGACAAATGTTGAAAAGCGAATTGATAAAAAAGAGAAAGACCGGAAAGTGATTTTTATACTCTTCTTTTTGATTGTGTTTCTTTTATCTGGTGGTTATTGGTTGTTGAATTTATCAAAAAATAAGCAAAAGAGCAATCAACAAATAAGCAGTGTAATAGAAAAAAAATTGAACAGTAAAGAAACAAATAAAGCAGATTCTTCTTCTTTAAAATATGAAATTGATTCAAAAAATGTTCTGTCTAAACATGATGCAGCATTGGTTTCATCAAAAAAAATAAAAACTTTTAAAAGGATTTCTGTTATCAAAAACGAAAAAGGAAAATATGAAAATTACCAAAATTCAAGCGAAGAGGTTGCGGCCAAAAGAATAGAAGAATCCAGCAAAGAAAGAAATAAAGCGGATTTGGTTTTTCAATTAAATACTGTAAGCCCGGTACAAATAAAAAAGGAAAATGATGCTGATCAATTCAAAGCAAATATTGAAAGTAAGATCAATGCAGATGCCTTGAGCCAACTGCAATCCGAGAAAAAAGGAGAGAAATTAATTGTTCTAAATGATCTGTCAAAAAAGAATGATTCGGTAAAAACTCATAAGCAACATTGGAACATTGGATTTACTTTTTCCGGTGGTGAATCTTCTATAGAACGCAATCTTTTGCAAAGAAGTTTTCCGGTTGCAGATTATGTTTCAAATATGCCATCCGGCGGTATTCCATCGTATTATTTTCAGCCCTCACCAATTAAAAATTCGACAGCGTTTATTATAGGTGCGTTTATTGAAAAAAATATTTCTGCACGAGGCAAAATCGCTTTAGGCCTTTCTTATAAATATTATTCTTTGCTAACCAAAGTAGGCAAAAAAATTGATTCTCTTTTATCTCCTTCAGCACAATATTTTTCTGTTTCCAACTCTTACAATTTTTTTAATTCCAGTCATACGTACCGGAATAATTTTCACTACCTGGAAGTTCCGGTTTCATTTGAGCTTCAATTAAATAAAAATAGAAAACTGCCTTTATCCTGGCAAGCAGGAGTGGATATTTCTGAATTAATAGGCAGCAATGCTTTGCAGTTTGAATCAAATCCCGGTATTTATTACCACGATAATTCAATGTTTAACAAAACTCAATTTGGGGTGCATACAGGATTATTTGCTACACTTTTTTCAAAACAAAAAGTGCCTTTCAGCTTCGGGCCATATTTTTATTATAGTGCTTCAAGCCTTGCTGGTAGCGGATTCTATAATGGAAAACATTTTAGTTTTATTGGAATACGAACTCAAGTGTTGTTTAAGAAAAAATAATTGTTTCAATGCAACGGTTTTAAATTTTCATTGGTCAACACAGAAATGAATCATTATGAAAAAGTCAACAAAGATTTTTAAAGCAGTGCTCGTTTTGTTTCTTTTCTCTTTTTTAAATAGTTGTGTAAAAGATACGTGCAGGCGCATTTATACGTATAGTTATTACCTGCCTGTTTATAAAACGACCGCTGAAGTAAGAGCAAACATCAAGAGTAGCACACCACAAGAAATCACCAATCCGGGAAAAATTGTTTTGCTCGGAAATTATATTTTCTTGAATGAAGTGGATAAAGGAATTCATATTATTGACAACCACAATCCTGCCTCGCCGAAAAACGTAGCATTTATCAATATTCCGGGAAATATGGATTTAGCCTTAAAAGTAAACATTTTGTATGCAGATCTCTATACCGATATGGTAACGCTTGATATCAGCAATCCACTCAATGTCTTGGTGAAAAAATATAGTGAAGGCGTATTTCCATACCGCATTTATAATTCAGGTTTTTATGGAGATTCCACAAAAATTATTACTGATTGGATAAAGCGTGATACAACAGTTATTCAAAGTTGTGGTGGCAATCCGGTGTATTATTCTCCAAATGCTTATGTGGATTTTTCAAGCGTTCAATCATCCGGCAGCAACAAAAATTCTTCTTCTCCAATTGGCAAAGGCGGATCCATGGCTCGTTTTGCTATTGTCAATAACAGAATTTATACTGTTTCAAATACTGATTTGAATGTGTTTGATATTACTACAACTGATAATCCGGTTTATAAAAATAAAGTGAACGTAGGAAGTTGGAGTGTCGAAACCATTTTTCCTTTTAAGGATAAACTGTTTATTGGTTCACAAAATGGAATGTTTATTTACAATATCAATAACCCGGATAATCCGGTTTCAATAGGGCAATTTTCTCATGTACAAAGCTGTGATCCTGTAATTGCTGATGATAATTTTGCTTACGTGACTTTGCGCTCCGGTTCAGCATGCCAGGGATTTTCAAACCAGTTGGAAATTTTACAATTGAATAATATAACAGACCCAAAACTAATAAAGGTTTATCCATTTACCAATCCGCACGGATTGTGCAAAGACGGAAATCTTTTATTCATCTGCGATGGCAGCGATGGCTTAAAAATTTATAATGCTACTGATGTGAATAATCTGAAACCAGTAAAACAAGTTTCCGGGATCGAAACTTATGATGTGATTGCTTATAATAATATCGCCCTGGTTGTTGCAAAAGATGGGTTGTATCAATACGACTACTCAGACATCATTAACATTCACCTGATAAGTAGAACAGGAATTTCTAAAACTTAGATTATGAGAAAAGGTGTATTTTTTATTTTAATGATTTCATTGGCATTCTATTCTTCTGCACAAAATAAAAAAGTTCATTTTCAATCTACCAACGAGTTTGCAATAGTAGGTGGTGAAAGCCGCGTTAACACAGCGTTTCAGACTGTAAATGGAATTAAATTTTCAAATTGGTTTTTTGGAATCGGAATCGGAATTGATTATTATCGATATAAAACCCTTCCGTTGTTTGCAGATGGTAGGTGGTTTTTTGGTGAGGATAAAAAAGGGTTTTTGTATGGTGATATTGGTTATGATTTTCCTCTAAAAAATACACCTGGAAAGGAAATGGATTACTATACTAATTATCATTTTGAAGGCGGCTTATATACAGAGTTTGGAATCGGCTTTAAAACAAAATTTATTAAAGAGTCGTCGATATTATTCAGCCTGGCTCATAGCTATAAGCAATTGCAAACGAGAGTCGGAATCGTTCCAGCATGTATCGCATGCGAAGCTTATTGGTATAATTACAAATTGAATTATGGAAGGATTATGTTAAAAACAGGAGTTGAATTTTAAAAATCACCGGTACAGTAAAAGAACAAATAATACAGATTTTATTTCAATCCAAAAACTTCAAATTCCTTTTGATCCCTTGAAACTTTGACCTTTTTAATGGAGATTTTTTAAAAATGATTTTGAAAGATTCTTCCGTCAGTTCTTCCCAATCGTTTTTAGAAAAATTCAATACTTCGTTTAGAGGCGTAAATTCTACTTCAGTATTTGGTTTTGAAAAACGATTCCATGGACATACATCCTGGCAGATATCGCAACCAAACATTTTATTTTCAAATTTTCCTTTCATTTCTTCCGGAATGAGCATATCTTTTAATTCGATGGTGAAGTAAGAAATACATTTGCTGCCATCAATTACTTTGTCGGGCAATATTGCCTCAGTTGGGCAATTGTCAATACATTTTGTGCAGGTGCCGCAATAATCTTTTACAAACGGATTATCATATTCTAATTCAAGATCAGTGATCAAAGTGGCAATGAAGAAAAATGAGCCATTTGTTTTTGTAATCATGTTTCCATTTTTACCAACCCAACCAAGACCGCTTTTTACAGCCCAGCTTCTTTCCAAAACAGGGGCACTATCTGTAAATCCACGTCCGTTTATTTCACCAATATTTTCTTTCAATAAATTTAAAAAAACCTTTAATTTTTTTTTGATGACTTCATGATAATCATTTCCATAAGCGTATTTCGAAATTTGCGGAGCGTTTGAATTTTGTTGTTGAGAAGGAAAATAATTCAACAATAAAGTAATTACCGATTTTGCTCCCGGAACCAATTTTGCCGGATCGGTTCTTAAGTCAAAATAGTTTTCCAGGTACGACATTTTTCCATGGAAACCTTTATTAAGCCATGACTCTAACCGTTTGGCTTCTTCATCCAGTTTAACCGCTTTTGCAATTCCACAATAATCAAAACCGAGCGAATGAGCAGTGTTTTTTACAAAAAAAGTATGTTCGGATCTAGGCAACATTAGTTTGCAAAATTACCATTGCTCTACCAAAAATTTAAAACTGAAAAAATTTCATACATAAAGCGTTCAGTCTGCATTTGCGTCATGTTTAGTGCGTTAAGTGCGACAGAATCTTCCACATTTTCAGCTTGGATTAATATTTGTGCAACATATAGCAAATCACATAAAATTTGTTTATGAATCCAAGTAATTTAACCATAAAGTCGCAGGAAATTTTTCAAAAAGCACAACAGATTGCTTTCAATGAAAAAAATCCGAATATAGAAGTAGAGCATTTGTTGAAGGCCTTGCTTACCGATGAAGATAGCCCTGTTGATTTTCTTTTGAAAAAGAATAATGTCAATGTAAATTTTGTTGAAAGTAAAGTAGATGAAAGCATCAGCAAACTTCCTAAAATGAGCTCTGGCGAACCTGCACAAGTGATCAGCCGGGACATGAATAATGTTTTATTACGCGCTGCTGCAAGTTTGAAAACTTTCGGAGATGAGTTTGTAAGTGTTGAGCATTTATTGCTTGCAATTGTTCAAGGAAACGATAATGCCGCGAAGATTTTGAAAGATGCAGGGCTTACGGAAAAAGGCTTGGTTGCTGCGATTAAAGATTTGAAAAAAGGTTCGACAGTTTCTTCTCAAACTTCTGAAACGCAATTTAATGCATTGAATAAATATGCGAAAAATCTGAACGAACTGGCAAGAAGTAACAAACTCGACCCTGTTATAGGCCGCGATGAAGAAATCAGGAGAACGTTGCATATTTTATCAAGAAGAACAAAAAATAATCCGATTCTTGTTGGTGAGCCCGGGGTTGGTAAAACTGCAATAGTAGAAGGTTTGGCGATTCGTATTATCGGTGGTGATGTACCAGAAAATTTAAAATCTAAAATAATTTATGCATTGGATATGGGGCTTTTGATTGCCGGTGCAAAATATAAAGGTGAGTTTGAAGAAAGATTAAAATCAGTGATAAAAGAAGTAGGCGAAAGTGATGGCGAAATCATTTTATTTATTGATGAAATACATACTTTAGTCGGAGCCGGTGGGGGCGAAGGAGCCATGGATGCTGCCAATATTCTGAAACCTGCCCTTGCTCGCGGCGAACTAAGAGCAATCGGTGCCACTACATTAAATGAATATCAAAAATTCTTTGAAAAAGATAAAGCGCTTGAAAGAAGATTTCAAAGAGTAATGGTGGATGAACCGAGTGTAGAAGACGCCATTTCAATTTTAAGAGGATTGAAAGACCGCTACGAAACGCATCACCACGTGCGCATAAAAGATGAAGCAATTATCGCTGCAGTAGAATTATCAAATCGCTACATTACTGATCGTTTTTTGCCGGATAAAGCAATTGACCTGATCGATGAAAGTGCTGCCAAGCTTAGGCTTGAAATGAATTCGATGCCTGAAGAACTGGACAATTTGGAAAGGCAAATCCGTCAATTGGAAATAGAAAGAGAGGCAATAAAAAGAGAAAAAGATGAAGGAAAACTTAAAGAACTGAACACTGAAATTTCAAACCTTTCTGTGCAGCGTGATACCTTCAAAGCCAAATGGCAACAGGAAAAAGAATTGGTAGAAAAAGTGCAGAATGCAAAAGCGGAAATGGAAAACCTGAAAATGGCTGCTGAAAAAGCAGAGCGTGAAGGTGATTATGGAAAGGTGGCTGAGATACGATATGGTAAACTACAAAACCAGGAAAGGCTAATTGCCGAACACACGGTTGAACTTGAAGAAATCAACGAAAAAAGGTTATTAAAAGAAGAAGTAGATGCAGAAGACATTGCTGAGAGTGTGGCAAAAGCAACTGGTATTCCTGTAAATAAAATGTTGCAAAGTGAAAAAGATAAATTATTGAACCTTGAAGATGAATTGCATAAAAGAGTGGTAGGTCAGGATGAGGCGATAGAAGCAGTTGCTGACGCGGTGCGTAGAAGTAGCGCAGGCTTGCACGATCCGCGCAAACCCATTGGTTCTTTTATTTTTCTTGGTACAACCGGCGTCGGTAAAACAGAATTGGCAAAAGCATTGGCCGAATATTTATTCGATGACGACAGCATGATGACGAGGATTGACATGAGCGAGTACCAGGAAAAACATTCGGTGAGCCGCCTTGTTGGTGCGCCTCCGGGATACGTTGGTTATGAAGAGGGTGGTCAGCTAACCGAAGCAGTCCGACGCAAACCATACAGTGTGATTTTATTGGATGAAATTGAAAAAGCGCATCCGGATGTTTTCAACATTTTATTACAGGTTTTGGACGATGGAAGATTGACAGATAACAAAGGACGTGTGGTAAATTTTAAAAATACCATTATCATCATGACCAGCAACATGGGCAGCCAGATCATCCAGGCTAATTTTGAAAATGTAAATGAAAAAAATAAAGAAGAAGTTGTTGAAAATACAAAGCGCGAAGTGCTGGATCTGTTGAAGCAAACCATTCGCCCGGAATTTTTAAACAGGATAGATGAAGTGATTATGTTCCAGCCGTTGATGTTAAAGGACATCAAAGAAATTATAAGAATTCAACTGAACGATTTGAAAGAACAACTGGCTAAAAGTGGCGTGCTGCTTGAGTTTACAGATTATGCACTCGACTATCTTGCTGAAAATGGTTTTGATCCACAGTTTGGTGCACGTCCTTTAAAAAGATTGATCCAAAAGCAAATCGTGAATCAACTAAGTAAAAAATTATTGAGTGGTACAATAGATAAAACTAAACCGGTTTTGGTAGATGTATTTGATGGAACCGTTGTTTTCAGAAATGAAAATATCTCAAAAGATACCGTGATAGTTTAAGACTTCCTGACAGGATAGTTTACATAAGAAAACCGGCCCTTTTTCAATGGCCGGTTTTTAATTTTCAAGGGGAATCTTTTTGGAAACTTTTTAAGAAGCTTTTGAAGTGCTTTTGTTTTTACCTCTTTTACCATTCATTTT
>JBQCFI010000145.1:0-14068 GCA_051959325.1 Ginsengibacter sp.
ACGCCACGCCTTAAATCATTAATTTCTAATCTTCGTGCACAACTGTCAGTGAAGACTTTGATTGACCTCAGAGAGACACGGATTTGACATATTGATTGATATAGAATCCGCCGGAAGAGTTGAAGAATATTCAAATGATTTTAACAAAGGAAGTGTTCAACCATTATTTTTTCTTTGCAAACTTGGCAAGGATCTGGCTTGGGGTTTGTTTTTTAATTTTCATGAACTGTTTATTGAAGTTGGAAATATTTTCAAACCCGCTTTCGTAAGCTGCTTCTGATATGTTGTAAGCCTCCGTGTATAATAATTTGCACGCATAACCGATCCGGATTCCGTTTACATATTGGACAAACGATTTGTTGGTCCTTTTTTTGAAAAACCTGCAAAAGGAACTTTTGGTCATGTTAACTTCCGAAGCCAACCGATCTATTGATATCTGTTCTTTAAAGTTTGCCATTATATACTTGTAAATTTTGTTCATTTTTTCATCCTGTCCTTCATCAATTGAATCAATAAAACTTTGGCTGGAAAGATATTCGTGATTATTGGAAGTAGCAATTGTTTCGAGTATGGAAAACAGGATATTGATCCTTTCAATCCCTTTTGCCTCAAAAATATCAGTCATTTTTTCTTTAACTTTTTTCTGTACAAAAAGGTCATTTAGTTTAATACCTCTTTTAGACTGTTCAAGAATTTCGTAAATCACCTTCGCTTCAGGAATTTTATAAAAATCATTTCCGGGAAAATCACTTCTGAAATGAACCGATATGCTTTTTGAATGGTAGTCGGGATTTGATTTTACCGAGCTTCTATATTCGTGTGGAAGATTAGGCCCCAAAAGTATCAGGTCGTTTTTTTCATAGGTGGTAACATTATCACCTGCAAACAAAACTCCCTTGCCTTCTTCGATAGTAGTTAATTCGCATTCAGGATGATAATGCCAGGGATTATGAAGATAAGGTGCAACATTCACCCACGCTTTGAAAGATTCTGTTGTCGTTTCAATATGCCTCATTAGTATTGGTTTCATCAATTTTGTTTTATTTTTTAAAAATCGGTTTGATTATGGAAAATATAGCATTAGGTTTTGTAACTTTTGTATTATTTAAAAGTTTTTTGGGAGTGTATTTTTGGTATGCATTACAACTAACTTATTCTTCTCTTCAAAATTAGCTAAAACCAAATTATCATGAAAAGAAAATTAATTACATCCCTTCCAAGAGCCTTTGTTGTGCCGGGAAATAAAGTATTGCTTCTATTGGTGTTTTCTTTACTGCAGTTGATCGCTTTACCATTATTTGCGCAAACGCAATTAATTAAAGGAGTGGTTTCAGACGTGAATGGACCTCTGGAGAATGTTTCTGTTATCGTAAAGGGTGATAAAACCGGTGTGAATACAGATAATCAAGGGAGATACAGTATAAATGCTCCATCAAATAGCACATTGGTTTTTTCATTTGTCGGGTTTAAAACACAGAATATTGAAGTAAGCGGTCGCAGTATTATTAACGTGTTTATGACCGCAGATGCTAAATCTCTCGGGGAGGTAGTGGTAGTTGGATATGGAACCTCAAAAAAGGCAACAGTTACAGGTTCAATTAGTACTGTCTCCGGCGATAAGTTACAATCGGCTCCTTCTGTCAATTTCTCCAATGATTTGATTGGCAGATTGCCCGGCCTGGTTGCCACTACACCCTCAGGAGAGCCTGGAAATGATGATGCGGTTTTGAGGATAAGGGGTTCCAACACCCTCGGAAATAATTCTCCCTTGATCGTAATTGATGGGATAGCTAATAGAAACATGCAGCGTTTGGACCCGGCAGACGTGGAAAGCGTAACAGTACTTAAGGATGCATCCGCAGCAATTTACGGAGCCGAAGCAGCAAACGGCGTTATTTTAGTGACAACAAAACGCGGCAGCATTGGAAAGGCCAGGATCACTGTAAGCCTGAATCATGCCATTACCAAACCTACTGTACTTCCAAAAATGGCTGATGCCGCTACCTATGCACAGATGCTGAATGAAATAAGTTTATACAGCGGCGGGTCACCTGTTTATTCACCTGACGAAATACAAAAATTTAAGGATGGTTCGGAACCTTATAAATATCCTAACACAAACTGGATCTCAACAGTTTTCAAACCGAATTCGCAGCAGGACTATGGGCATCTTTCGTTGTCCGGCGGATCTGAAAGCCTGCGGTATTATATTTCATTCGGCGGCAATTACCAGGATGGGATCTACAGAAACAGTGCGACCAATTATTCCCAGGCAAATTTCAGGAGCAATATAGATGCAAAAATTTCGAATAACATAAAGCTAAGCTTTGATTTATCAGGACGCCAGGAAAACAGGAATTATCCTACCATCTCACAGCAAACTATTTTCGACTTTGCCGTTACACGTGCTTTACCCAATGTTGTTGATTTTTATGGACCAGATCTTCCCGGAAGCAATTTTGAAGCAGGTGACAATCCGGCTATAATATCTACCAATAAAACCGGCTATGATAAAGACAAGAGATATTATCTGCAAAGTGATCTGAAACTGGATATTAATATACCCTGGATCAAAGGCTTGTCTCTTACAGGGAATGCCGCTATTGATAAAAGCTTTATGAATGAAAAGATCTGGCGAACTCCGTGGTACCTCTACACATGGGACGGTACTACCGTGGATGACAAAAACAAACCGGTTTTATCAAAAGTAAAAAGCGGGTACTCAGATCCTAATTTATTCCAATACATGGAAGACGGGCACGTCACCACCCTCAATGCATTACTTAATTATCAAACCAGCATTTTGGATAAACACAATATTAAAGTTTTGCTGGGTGCTGAAAAAAGTGTAGGCGATCTCATGAACTTTTCAGCGTATAGACGCTATTTTCTTTCTACTTCACTCGATCAGTTATTTGCGGGCGGCGACCTGGAAAAGGATAATAACGGAACTGCTTCCCAAACGGCCCGGCTTAACTATTTTGGAAGGTTGAATTACAACTACCTGTCAAAGTATATGGTTGAATTTCTGTTCAGGTATGACGGCTCGTATATTTTTCCTGCCGACAAAAGGTTTGGGTTTTTTCCGGGAGTATCGGCTGGATGGCAGGTAGCTAAGGAAAATTTTTGGAAAAATAATTTATCGTTTATTAACAATTTTAAGATCCGCGCTTCATGGGGCCAAACAGGTAATGACCGCATCACCGAGTATCAATATCTGTCAAGTATGGGGTTTGGCAATACCTATATATTCAACGACGATGTTCAGGCTAAAACATTAAGTGAATTACGGATTGCCAATCCAAATGTAACATGGGAAGTAGCTAATCAAACGAATATCGGTTTCGACGGAGAACTGTTTGACGGTAAAATAAAAGTATCAGCCGATTATTTTTACAACCTACGTTCTAATATTCTTGCCTTCCGTAACGCTTCGGTTCCAACATCTACAGGCTTAACTCTTCCCATGGAAAATATTGGCAAAGTGGTAAACAGGGGCTTTGAGTTCCAGGTCGGCTATGGAAATAGTAAAGGAGACTTTACTTACGAAATTTCTGTTAATGGCGGCTTTGCTAAAAATAAAATTAAATTCTGGGATGAAACTCCCGGGGTGCCCGATTATCAGAAATCAACAGGACATCCAATGAACACCAACTTATATTACCAGGCCATTGGAATATATAAAGACCAGGCAGCAGTAGACGCGTCTCCTCATTGGGATGGAGCACAACCGGGTGACATCCAGTTTAAAGATGTAAATGGCGACGGAAAGATCAACAGCCTGGATGAAGTCAGGGACAACAGGTCCAACATTCCAACATTCATAGGCGGATTCAGTGGTGACTTTAAATACAAAAACTTTTACCTGTCTTTTCTGATTCAGGGTGCCACAGGTGCAGTAAGATATGATAGTATCACACACTCAGGTGCCATTGGAAACTTTTTTCAACAGGATGCCGAAGGACGATGGACATCGGACAACCCTAATGCTTCAAAACCAAGAACCTGGAATGGCAGTGGCTCCTATTACACACAGCAGCCTAATACCTATTGGTTGCAGAGTACTGATTACGTTCGCTTAAAGAATATTGAAATAGGCTATACTCTTCCTGATGCCATCAACAGCAAGATCGGTATTAAGGGTTCGAGAATCTATATAAGCGGGCTTAACCTGATCACACTGGATCGTTTAACCGATTTTGATCCTGAATCTGTTTCCAACATCACGTATCCTTTAAATAAAGTAATCAATTTTGGTTTAACCGTAAATCTATAAACTTTTTAAAGATGAAAAAGATAATAACTTTTCCACGAATCATATTTCTGATTATTGTGCTGTTTGCTATTGGCTGTAAGAAGGATTTTCTGGAAACAAAGCCTTTGAGTGAAATATCGCAGCCGGATGTTTGGAGTGATCCGACGCTAGCAGAAACTTTCGTAAATGGGATATACAATAGATTGGATGAGCCTTTAATAAAATACAGCCGTTCGATTTATGTTGATGAATCGCAAAGGAGATCACAGAAGTCTGTTCTTGATTTCAATAATTGCCTGCTAACTCCCGACCAGATTCCGGGATGGACAAGTGGAAATGCTGACCCGTATATGCTATGGCAGCCATTATATGCAAGCATCAGGGCATGCAATTTATTTTTTGAAAACATTAAATCTGTGCCCGATGATAATACATTGATTGATGGAAAAACTTTAAAGGACCGCCTGAAGGGTGAAGTTCATTTTTTAAGAGCATGGTTTTACTTTAATTTGACTAATTTGTATGGCGGAGTTCCTATTATTACTAAAGTGTATCAACTGAACGACTCTTTCTCCATAGCCAGAAACTCGTATGCGGATTGCATTAAATTTATAGTTTCCGATTGTGACTCTGCAGCCGCTTTATTACCGCTTATCGGAAATGGTGATAATAAAGGCCGGGCTACAGAAGGCGCTGCCCTGGCCCTTAAATCAAAAGTGCTTCTTTTCGCTGCAAGTGATTTGCACAACACGAACGTATTCCCGTCATATGCGAATCCTGAACTGGTAGGCTATACTGACAACAACCGCACTGCCCGCTGGCAGGCAGCAAAAGATGCAGCAAAAGCGGTAATTGATTTAGGACAGTACAATTTATACAAACCAACACCTGCGCCCAGCGATTCTGTAAGCCTGAATTTTGTAAATATGCGTTTGTCAAGTGATAACCAGGAAGATATTTTTGTGAAATATTATATTCCGGCAACTATCGTAACTTTTCAAAACATGTGGCTTTTGAACGGGCCCAATGGGTATCATGCACAGGGTAACAACACACCCATAGGAAATATGGTTGACTCTTATGAGATGAAGGATGGAAGCAAATTTGATTGGAATAATCCAGCCGAAGCTGCTTCACCTTATACGAACCGCGATCCAAGATTTTATGCTGACATTTTATACGAAGGGGCAAAATGGGCGCAACGGCCGAGTGACGTAATTAATATTGACCCGGTCGGAATTATCCAGGTAGGCAAGTGGATGACGTGGAACAAAACCACTAATTCCGAAGTGGATGTTTGGGGATTGGATACGCCTAATGGCCCTATCGAGACAAATAATAGTTCCGCTACAGGGTATTACTGCCGTAAGTTTTTAGATCCTACATTGAAAGGTCCCTATGAAACAAATATCCAGCCTTACACCTACAGGTATATTCGTTATGCGGAAGTTCTTATGAACTACGCTGAAGCATGCATAGGATTACACCAGGAGGATGAGGCCCGGACTTATATCAATATGATCAGGAGACGCGCAGGAATGCCCGATATCACAGCGACTGGTGCTGATTTGGTTGCTGAATACCGCAACGAACGGCGGGTTGAGTTCTACGATGAGGACAAGCGGTTTTTTGACGTGCGCAGATGGGTTATAGGACCTGAGGCTTATACAAAAACCACCAAGGTTACTGTAGTGTACAAACTTAACGCGGATAATACAACAGCAACTAATCCTACAATCACTCCCCAGGTACTTGAAACAAGGAGCTGGAAGGATAAAGCTTACTTTTTCCCTATCGACAGAAAGGAAATAAATAAGAATTCTAAATTAATTCAAAACCCGGGCTACGATTGATGCCTGTAGCATTTAATAGACAACGATTACCATAATTGTTTGCCATTCTTAAATTAAGAAAAGATAAATTTTGAAAAACAAACCCACTTTTGAGAGTAAAACCATCAGCGTAGTGACGAAAAGACTGCTCCCTTTTCTGATGTTGCTGTATCTCATTGCTTACCTCGATCGATCCAATATTTCTGTTGCTGCCTTGCAAATGAATGCGGATCTGGGGTTATCCGCAAAAATGTACGGAATCGGAGCGGGGTTATTTTATATAACCTATATTATATTTGAGATTCCAAGCAATATCATTCTCACAAAAGTGGGAGCGAGGCGCTGGATCGCCCGTAGTAGGGTTACATGGGGGCTTGTAGCACTTGGAATGGCTTTTATAAAGACGGCCAATCAATTATATACCATGCGGCTTTTACTGGGTACCGCCGAAGCAGGATTTACACCGGGAATTATCTATTATCTGAGCCAATGGTTTCCGTCCAACAGTCGCGCAAAAGCCATGTCGTATTTTTATATTGCTGCTGCTCTTGCGTCTGTCATTGGTTTACCATTGTCCGGAGCTTTACTGGGACTGGACGGTTTTTTTAATTTCGCCGGATGGCGCTGGTTATATCTAATTGAAGGTGTGCCGGCATTGATTCTCGGTTTTGTCGTACTGAAATATTTGCCTTCTGGTATTGAAAAGGCACGCTGGCTTTTAGAGGAACAAAAGAAATGGTTAACAGAAGCCATTGCCAGTGAAACTAAAAGCATTACTTCAGAAAAATCACTCGGTTGGTATGCGATTTTTAAAGATAGCAATGTGTGGCTACTAAGTTTATTCTGGCTATTGCAGGCATTCGGAACAATTGGTATCACTTTGTTTCTTCCCCAGATCCTTAAAGGGATCTCAGGCGGATCAAACCTGATGGTTAGTTTGCTTTCTGCACTGCCTTTCTTATTTGCCTGTGTATTTATGTATTTCAACAGTAAGAATTCAGATTTTACAGGAGAAAGGCGTTTTCACCTGGGTATTCCGTTATTGATTTCAGGCTTATTATTGATCTCAGCAATCTATATGGGTACCACTGTCACTTTTGTTTTTTTGACGGCTTCAATTGCTTTGAACTGGGCAGTCACTCCGGTATTTTGGGCGGTAACTACAGAATATCTTTCGGGCGGACCTGTAGCAGCGGGTTCAATTGCGTTGATTAACGCAATGGCTAATCTGGCAGGGGCAACATTGCCCTACCTTATCGGCTATCTCCGGGATATTACCGGCAATTATGATTATGCTTTATGGATTGTTGGAATTGCTCTCATTTCAGGTGGATTTTTAGGTATAAGTCTCGGCCGGAAACTATCTGAAAACAGATCGGCTATTAAAATAATGGATCATAACAATCTGCTTATTGAAAACCCGGAGGTCAAATTTTAAACATCAATCAGAAAAATATGAGTTGTAAACTCTTTTTCATCATTGTTTTTTCATTCTTTTTGGCTAATGGGGCACAAACCCAAAAAACTGTTATCGAGATCAGTAGGTTTCCCGTAAAAAATGTAAATCATCTTCAGGGTGTTGCTGTTGATGGTAGTTATTTTTATGCAATAGGCAACGCCAGGATTACCAAGCACAAAAAAACAGATGGTGGCTTTATTGCCGCATGGGACGGAGAAAAGGATAGTGTTATAAAGCATCTGAATAGTGGTGTGGTGATCCACAACAGTTTATATTGTGCCAACTCAAATTTCCCGGCTAATCCAATGGTCAGCTCAATTGAGATCTACGACACCAGGACGATGCAACATACCGGGAGCCATAGTTTTGGAATTTTTGCCGGATCTGCTACCTGGATTGACCGGCATAACGGCTTCTGGTGGGTGGTGTTTGCTAATTATAACGGAAAACATTCATCTGAAGGAAGAGATAACCACTGGACAACTTTAGTAAAATTCAATGATTCGTGGAGTCCCGTCGAATCATGGGTATTCCCGGAGATGGTACTACAGGCTTTTGCACCTAATAGTAACTCCGGCGGCAATTGGGGAAAGGATGATCTGCTATACCTGACGGGGCACGATAAAAAGGAGCTTTATATGATGAAGTTACCCCGCAGCGGATATACTTTGGAACTGGTAGCCTTATTACCAATAAGAAATCCGGGGCAGGCGATAGCAATGGATCGCTCCGTAAAAGATAAAGATATTTTTTATGCTGTTGACCGGCAGGATAATTCGGTTGTAGTTGAACAAATCAAATGATATATTATAAACCATAAATTTCATGACATGAGATATCCAGAAAAAAGAGCGGGCAATGTAATTGATTTTAAAAAGATACGGAATTTTTTCCTGATTATAAACCTCTTTATTTATTGCTTTACTGCCAGACTTAACGCGCAGAACAATCATAAATTTCCTTCTCCTGTCAACTATGGCGACCAGGACCGGCTGCCACTATTAATGCCGGACAATTTTGATTCGATGCTGCTTGTTTCATGGCGCGTTGAGCAGGGAGTTGAAGACGCCCATAATCCGCTTTTAGAACCGGCTATGCCCTGGGATTCAGGTGGAATAATGGCTCACGGTACGGTATTACATGATCCTATTGACGGCTTATGGAAGGCATGGCAGGTTTCTACTCCTCCTGAACAATTTTTGAATTCAACAGCGCCAAAGGGATGGATACAGGGGCTTTGGGCCTTGCATGAGTCTCAACGGCGTTTAACCTACCTGGAAAGCAAGGATGGAATACATTGGTATCGTCCGAAATTACCTTTTGTGAAGTGGCCGGGCTATGACAGTACTAATATTCTTCTGGATCTTAATTCGGGTGGTACGGCGGTATATGCTTCTGTTCTTATTGATTCCAGGAATAAAGAATGGCCTTACGAAATGTTTGTAATCAGAAACCCTTCCTTAGGCCCGGACCCGAATCACGTTGGATTTCTTCCGGCACCATCGCCTGAGAAGAGGGGAACCTACAGGTACCGTTCTCATGATGGCAAAGATTGGAAATTAATATCCGGTCCGATCCATCCATTGGGTAAAGGAGGAGATGTTTCCTATGTGTACCGTAAATCTGATGGCTCATATGTATCCTATTTTAAAAATTATTCTTTACAGGAAGGGGATCGGATTATTGCTTACGATAATAATTCCCAGCAATTGGTGAGGCGGATAGGTATGAGTACCAGCAAGGATGGCAATGAATGGACTCCGGAAATAACTGTGCTGGGAAGGGATTGGAGAGATCCCGGTTATGCCCAGTTTATGGAATTGTGTCCTTTGCAGGTTGAAGGTGGGTATGTAGGAATGGCCAGCTACTATGATGCTGCTAACAAAACCATTTCTCTTGAAATGGCTGCATCCCGCGATGGAATTCATTGGTGGAGGCCCGACAGGAGGATTTCGTTACCAAATCCACCATTAGGAGATTATGGGGGAGGTATGATGTGGCAGATGCATCAACCTATTGTAGAAAAGGGTAAAATGTTTATTTATTATGGGGGAGCCCAGGGACTTCATGGTGAAATCTATGATTCAAGAGCGTTGCCGCGCATCGAAGCAGGAGGCGAAACAGTAAGCGGAAGACAAACTCCAACTCTTCCGTTTAATTCTGCCCTCTGTCGTGCGTTTTGGAATTTTGACCGACTTTGGGCTTTGGTGCCGTCGGCAGGAGGTCCTACAGTAGGCGAAGCAGTGACCCGTTCTGAAAAGCCTGAGGGAGGTAAGTTGGCTGTAAACGTACTGGTGAGAAAAGGGGGTGAATTTCTTGCGGAGCTGGAAGATGAATCGGGCAGGCCAATTCCCGGATTTACAGTTGCAGATTGCAAATCGGTTACGGGAGACCACCACCAGCTAATAGTAACGTGGAAGGGCGGCCAAAAAGCGCCGGCACATACTGCCCATATCCGTTTCTTCCTTAAAAGTGCGTTTCTATACGGGTATGCATGGAGAAAATAAGAAAAATTCAGAAAAGCGTAAAATATCAATAATTATTAACTGTTTAGAATAAATAATGGAATTTAAAAGATCGGATATCAATAGAAGTATTGATTTAGCAAAAGAAGTGATCAAACACTTTGATATGTATTTACCTCCTTTCGGATATTGGACTTGCGAAGAGTGGAGAAGAGCCGGCAAAGAGTATGATGAGATTCGAAACTGTATGCTCGGATGGGATGTAACGGATTTTGGGAGCATGGATTTTAATAATATAGGAAGGACGCTGTTCACCGTAAGAAACGGTAAACTAAATAGTCGAATATATCCTAAAGAATATGCAGAGAAAATTCTTATTGACCCCGAGAATCAGCGCGCGCCCGCTCATTATCATCGTTCAAAAAGAGAAGATATCATATGCAGAAACGGCGGAAACATTTTGGTACAGCTTACTAAAACAGATCAGGATGGAAATCCGTCCAAAAACAGCTTTTCAGTTCAGAAGGATGGATATACTGTAAAATTAGCTGCAGGCAATATTTTAAGGTTAAAACCGGGAGAGAGCATCAATATTCCTCCGCGTACTATCCACCAGTTCTGGGGAGAAGAAGGCACGGGCTATAAAATTAACGGTATCGGCTATACGGTTAGTTCCGAAATTTCAAGTGTTTGTGACGACTGGAATGATAATGTTTTTCTTGAAGGCTATGGTGACCGCTTCCCTTACATTGAAGAAAATGAACAAAGAAGATATTATTTATGTAATGAGTATCCCCCGGCTATTGAGTCACATTTGTGAATATCAATATAATTGAAAGCCGTTTGTGAAGAGGATAGTACTGATAATTTAAAAGGATCCAAAAAAATGCCTGAATTCAAAGTATTGGTGACAGGGCCAGCCAGGCCGGAATGGTTAAGTGAATTAAACCGAATTGCGCAGCTTGTTTTGTGGGAAGGAGAAGGGGCATTTTTAATGCCGCGGAATAAATTACTTTCAGTTATTAAAGATTTTGATGCTGTGATTAATTTTGCAGAAGTAATAGCGGATGAAGAATTTGTTTTTGAAGCAAAAAAATTAAAGGTTATAGCTAATGTTTCAATAGGCTTTGACAACCTGAATTTATCGTTGTTATCTGGTTCTGAAATCTGGGCGACAAATGCTCCCGGTTTTTTTAATTATCCTGTTGCAGAATATGTGTTAGCCGGAATTTTTGCGATAAAACGAAAGTTGTTAACAGCGGATGAATTCGTACGCCAGGGCGAGTGGAAGTCATTTGAACCCGGAAAGTGGGATGGAGAAAGCGCGAGATATCAAACTTTGGGTATTATCGGAATGGGATCAACAGGTAAAGAACTAAAAAAAATTGCTGAAAGTATTGGTATGACAGTCGTTTATTGTGATCCCAATCATCAGGAGCAGGAGGGAGCGATGTCATTCGAAGATTTAATTGAGCTTTCTGATATTGTTTCCATACATGTTCCTTTAAATGATAAAACCCGTGGGTTTTTTAATGCTGAAGTATTTTCAAAAATGAAGAAAGGGGCGGTCTTGGTAAATACTTCGAGAGGAAAAGTGATTCATGAGGATGCTCTTGTAAATGCATTGGAAACAGGGCATCTTTCAGGGGCTGTATTGGATGTTTTTTCAGAAGAGCCGGCTGTTCCGGAAAAATTAAAGAGGATGAAGAATGTACTTTTGACCCCGCATATGGCCGGGGGAACGGTATATGCCCGTGAGGGGTGTGTCAGATGCGCGGCAGCAAATGTAGCCGATGTTCTGACAGGAAAAGTTCCGCGTAATGCACTTAACAATCCTTATAATTTCTGAACAAAAAAAAGTTATGATTATTGAAAAAATAGATATCTATAAAGTGCCACCCAGATGGGTGTTCCTCCGCTTGACAACCCGGTCAGGCATTACGGGCTGGGGGGAACCGGCCGTAGAAGGAAAGTCTGATTCAGTGATCGCGGCTGTTAAGGATTTTGCTCACTTATTGATAGGAAAAGATGCCAGGCAGATAGAAGACCTGCTCCAGGTAATGAGCAAAGGAGGCTTTTACAGGGGAGGTGTTATTATGATGAGTGCCATTTCCGGTATCGAACAGGCGTTGTGGGATATAAAAGGAAAATCACTCGGAGTGCCTGTATACCAGTTATTAGGAGGGCCGGTTCGTGATAAGATGCGCATCTATAGTTGGATCGGCGGGGATAATTCTGAAGAACTGGCTTTTGGAGCCCGGCAGAGAATTGATAACGGGTTTACGGCCGTAAAGATGAATGTAAGCGGCCAGCTGGATTCTCATGTTTCCTTGAAGAAGCTCAAAGAGATCAAAAAAATATTCAAAAAGTACGAGAAACGATAGGAGAGGAAAATGATTTTGCAATCGATTTTCATGGGAGGGTGCCGAAAAGCATGGCTAAGCGCCTGATGCAGGAGCTGGAAGAGTTTTCGCCGATGTTTTATGAAGAACCGGTATTGCCGGAGTTCTCTTTTTATTTTGACCGGTTGTCTTCTGCAACTTCTATTCCCCTCGCCGGTGGCGAAAGGCTGGTAGGCAGAAGCCAGTTCCGGGATATCATATATCATAGCTCATTGGATGTGCTGCAACCTGATTTGAGCCACGCCGGAGGAATATGGGAAGTAAAAAAGATTGCAGCCTCGGCAGAGACGTCAGGCATTTTGATGGCTCCACATTGTCCTTTGGGTCCGGTATCATTTGCCGCAGCGCTGCAATTTGATTTTTGTACGCATAATGTTCTCATCCAGGAAACAAGTCTTGGAATTCATTACAATACCGGTGAAATTGACCTGTTGTCTTATCTCTCAAACAAGGAAGATTTTAAAATAGAATCGGGCTTTATACGCAGGACGGATAAGCCTGGACTGGGTATAGAAATGGACGAGGATATCATTATGGAAATGTCTAAAATAAAACACAACTGGTCAAATCCTGTTTGGAGAAATTCAGATGGCTCATTTACCGAATGGTAAGATCTAATTATGGGAATAAACAAATATTTTTTGAGTGTTGATTGGGGTACCAGTAATTTTCGTTTGAGAATGGTGGCATGCCCTTCCCAAAAGATCGTAGACGAAGTCGTTTCCGAGAATGGTGGAGTAAAGAACTTATTTTATCAATGGAAAAAGGATGGAGGCAGCAGGCGGTTGATTTTTTTAAATTTTCTCAAAGATCAGATTAAAAAAATTAAAGTTGAAAAGCCGGTAAACATAGCTGTTGTGATCTCAGGAATGGCGTCATCTTCTTTAGGGCTTCTTGAACTACCCTATGCTGAGCTCCCGTTTGCCACGAATGGCGCCAATGCTATCGTTAATTGTTTAAAGCCAAATGGAGTGCTGCAATCTCCGGTTTATTTAATCTCCGGTATTAAAAGCGAAACAGATGTGATCAGGGGAGAAGAAACCCAGCTTTTGGGATGTGTGAAGGATAATGAGGAACGGTCAGGCGATCAGTTATATATTTTCCCAGGTACTCATTCAAAGCATATTTTAGTTAAAGGGCACCAGGTTATCGATTTTAAAACTTACATGACCGGTGAGATATTTGGCTTGTTGGCCACAAAAAGCGTGTTAGGAAATTCGGTTAAAACAGGTGCACGGCAAATACGAATCAAAAGCAAAGGTTCGTTTGAGAAGGGTTTAAATGCAGCCATAGATGGAAATATTTTAAATGAAGCCTTCCGGATAAGGACAAACGATTTATTTAAAAAGATCTCTAAAGAGGATAATTTTTATTATTTGAGCGGACTAATGATCGGTACAGAAGTTAAAAACGTGTTCGGTAAAAACTATGAGCAGATCCTAGTGGTAAGCGGCCCTTCAACCTATTCTTATTACAAAATGGCGTTTCAGATATTGGGAATGTCAGACAATATTAAAATATTTTCTCCCTCAGAATCTGAAAGGTTTGTAGTAAAAGGGCAATACAAAATTTTAAAAAATAATATTCATATCATATGAAAAAAGCTTCTTTTTCATGGGAGCTGTTTAATAAAATCCCGATAATCGGGATCATGC
>JBQCFI010000146.1:0-12059 GCA_051959325.1 Ginsengibacter sp.
CATATTATCGGAACCGCCGTAGATGATTACAATTTTGTTTCCCAAAAAACCATCGCTTCCGATTTTGGCGTAGGCGTTCTGCTTAATAAATTGATGGGAATTTTTCTCAATGCTTAAAGTCACATCAATATCGTAGGGATCCTTTAGCGCTATAGATTTGACCGTACCGATTTTATAACCATGAAACCACACATTATTGCCTTCTTTTAGTCCGTTAATCTCATCAAATTTAGCCTTGATATATATCTTTTTAGAAAAACTGGTTTGCTGCCCTCCAATCGTGAAAATCGTGGTAATGAAAATGGCAAGCGCAACGACAATGAAGCCTCCAACTATAAATCCATATTTAGATTTTCGTATTTCCATTTAATCGTTTATAAAATTATAATTGTAAAAGCCGGTGATGTCGGGGTTGCTGGTTTTAAAAACCTCCTCAAAAGTGCCATTACTGATAAATTTTCCGTTCACCAACATGGCTATCCTATCACCGGTATTTTTTGCGCAAGTCAAATCGTGTGTGATGATGATGGAACTGGTGTTATATTTTTTTTGCACTTCGTTAATCAGCTTAAGAATTTCAACACTCGTTATCGGGTCGAGGCCGGATGTCGGCTCATCATATAAAATAATCTCCGGCCGAAGCATCAGCGTTCTGGCTATACCTGCGCGTTTTTGCTGTCCACCCGACAATTCTGCCGGCAGCTGATCTATTGCCTCGAGTAACTCCACGTCTTCAAGTACCTCTTTGATTGTTTGTTCCATATTGGTTTTATCTGCATTTTTGCGGCTGCGTAAAAAAGGAAACTCAAGATTCTCACGCAATGTCATACTGTCGTAAAGCGCGCTGCCCTGGAATGAAAATCCAATTTTCAAACGCAGCTCATCCAGGTCTTTCATTTTTAATTTTGCAACATCTTCGCCCAATACATTTACCTGGCCTTTATCCGCGAACATGAGTCCTGCAATAATTTTTATCAGTACTGATTTGCCGCTTGCCGACCGGCCAAGCACCACCACGTTTTCGCCTTTGAATACATCCAGGTCGAGCCCTTTTAAAACTTCCCGCTTGCCGAAGGATTTTTCCAAACCTTTAATGGTTATGACAACTTGATCCTGCCTAATATGTAAACGTTGCTTTTTCATACAGGGCGAATACTGTTTACAATCTGTACAATAATCATCTCTTCAATAAAAACCAGGAACATGGAAACAACTACTGCCGAATTAGCCGCTTTGCCAACCCCCTGCGTGCCTTGCGTGGTATTGTAACCCTTATAACAGCCAACCATACCAATCGTGAATCCATAAACAAGCGCTTTGATTACGGAAGAAGTTATATCCAAAAACGAAATACTGCTAAATGCGTCAGTTATGTAATTTTTGAAACTTGTCATTTCATTGTTATGCACATTCAAATAAGAACCAAGTATGCCAACAACACCGTTATACATCATGAGGGCGGGGACCATGAGTGTAGAAGCTACGACGCGGCTCACCACCAAAAATTTGAACGGTTTGGCGCCGGAAACTTCCATCGCGTCAATCTGTTCGCTGACATTCATGGAGCCCAATTCTGCCCCAATATTGGAACCGATTTTTCCTGCCGCAATCAAGGCGGTAATCAATGGCGCTAATGCCCGGATGATAGCAATTCCAATTAAAGAGGGAAGCCACGAGGTAGCGCCAAACTGCGCGAGCGATGGCCTCGATTGTTTGGTAAAAACAATGCCTGTTATAAAACCTGTTAATGAGATGAGCGCAACAGATTTATAACCGATATAATAACATTGTTTGATGATTTCTTTAAACTCATAAGGAGGCAAAAAAACTTCTTTGAAAAACCGCATAATAAACCGGTAGACCTCATACACTTCATCAAATGCTTTTTTGATTCTTTTTAATGATATGACTGCTGCATCCATAGCAAATACGGTTTTTTTATCGCTGATATGTTCAAAATTATTTGATTAATTACCGGATAAAGTTGATTATTATCACAATAGCGGCTGATAGTGATTGGTTTGAAATAAAAATCCGGGGAATTTGACGAAACTCATTGTCAACGTTTATCTCGGTCATACATTTCCCCATTTTCATGAATTAATCTTGCAATAAAACATGTTATGATCTCACATTCCCGTACTGCTTCTTTGAGAACTAAGACCGAAGGATTGCATACTGCGCTTTTTTATAATTTTAGCAGAGCGCTGTTGAAGTTTCCGGTTGCAGTAATACTACTCTCAACATTTGACAAGGAGGGAAATGTGTGGTTTCAATTAAGCAAGCCATACAAAGAAATCAGCGGCATGGATTATGTATTTCCTGCAGAATTGAATTTCTACAAAAAAGGTTGTCCATACTATGCTAATCTGGATGGTATAGCAACAATCGCAGCAGATGACAGCGCGCAGATGGTAACAATAAAATTTAGAATTTTAAAAGCAGAATGCTTTCATAGAAAGTTGCACATGCCTTCAATGCTGGAAGCAATGAAGATTGCTATAACTACCGTTTTCGCATCGCTTTACCATCATGATTCGCCTTGTGTTCAACTTGTGAATTAAGGAAGCGTAATGTGAGAATATTTTTAAACTTTAAAATGATAAACCAGATAGCCTGAATGAATCGCCTGCGCAAACAAATTATGCACAATTGATACAGTCAAACTTGGAGAATCGGTAAAAATGAAGCGCCGGGATCGGGCATGAAGAAATCGAGTTTTATTAAAAAATTAAAAAATCATTTGCACATCCATGAAAGATAGGACTGTCGGAAATTATACAATGCACAATAAGGTTAAATTAGTGCGTGGGGGAAAGGAATATTTTGATTTGCTGGAAGGCCTCATCAATAACGCACACACCACTGTTCATCTCCAAACCTATATTTTTAACGAAGACCATACCGGCAACCGCATTATAGACAGCTTAATTGACGCGGCCGGAAGAGGTGTACAGGTTTTTATTGTGCTTGATGGTTATGCCTCACGAAATATCTCAAAGAGCTGTATAGAAAAGTTTAAATCAGCAGGAATTCATTTTCGTTGGTTTAATCCAATTTTAAAAAGCCGCTATCTTTATATCGGAAGGAGATTGCATCATAAGGTTGCCGTGGCAGATGCTTTTATGGGTTTAGTAGGCGGCGTAAATATTACTGATCGATACAATGATTTAGAGGAACCGGCATGGCTTGATTGGGCATTGCATGTCCAGGGAGAAGTGTCTTTTACCCTACATATGATTTGTGCTGATATATGGAATAAATCAATGTGGGGGAAACCATTACGAACCGGGTTTACGCTGCCGGAAAAACGTTTGACAGCAGGTGAAGGCTGCCTGGTTCGTACCCGGATAAATGACTGGGTTCGGGGCAAAAAACAGATCTCAAAAACATACCTCCAAATGTTGAAACACGCGCGGCATTCAGTAACCATTATGTCAAGCTATTTTCTACCCGGCATTTTTATAAAAAAGCAATTAAGCAATGCTGCAATGCGCGGCGTAAAAATAAAAATCATAGCGGCAGGACTTTCTGATGTAAACCTGGCAAAACAAGCTGAACGGTATATGTATAGCTGGCTGTTTAAAAACAATATTGAAATATACGAATACAAAAAAACTATTTTACACGGCAAGATTAGTTCGTGTGATGGAAGATTTGTTACGATAGGATCATATAACATCAATAACGTAAGTGCTTATGCAAGCATTGAATTAAATCTTGACGTATTGAATGCATCGTTTGCAAAAATGACGGATGCCGCTTTACAAAAAATAATCCGCGAAGATTGTATTCAAATAACAGAAGCGGAATACAAAGGCAAACAAACTTTTTTTATACGGGCGTGGCAACGAATCTGTTTTTATACATATCGTGTGACACTTTACCTTTTTACTTTTTATTTTAAAAGACAGCATGGGTAATCGATAAACTCATAAGGCCACTCTCCATTATACTGTCTTTGGAGGAAGCATTCTCTGCGGTGCGAATATTTATTCTGCGATCTATTTTGAAAGCATTTGTGCTATTCTGAATTCCAGGCGACCTTAATCATTACTGTTGCTGACAAACGTCATCTGTCAGATTTTTAACCATGCCTAATTTTATGTTGCAAAAAGTAAAAACAAATTATCTATGAAAAAAATAATTGCTCCCACAGATTTTTCGGCAGTAGCAGAAAATGCCTGCTTATATGCAGCAAACCTCGCTGCAGAGATTCATGCCGAACTTTTATTGTTTCATATAATCGAATTGCCCATTTCTGTCACTGAGTATCCTCTTTCAGACGAGCTTTTTGACCAACCCAATGTAGAAAAGAAATTAAAGAGATTAAAAAATAAACTACAAAGTGCAACAAATAATACAATTAATATCAAAACAAAAAATGTTTTAGGTTTTACTAAACATGAAATCAAAGAATTATGCAACAGAATAAAGCCTTTTGCTGTCGTTATGAGTGCACACAATTCTGATTTATTCCGGCGTTTTTTTCCGGGAAGCACCACTGTTTATACAGCGAAACATTTGCCTTATCCTGTAATTGTAGTACCACATAATGCAACCTATGAGCCCATTAAAAAAATTGCACTTGCTTCAGATTTGAAAGATATTGATGAAGTGCCGGTTACAGAAATAGAAACGATCGTAAAATTGTTCAATGCGCAGTTTGAAATTTTTTATGCGGGGGAAAAAGGAAATGCAAACAATCAAAATGCAATCAACAATCTACTATTAAACCACAGGCTGGCATATTTAAACCCGCAATTTTATTTTGTGCAGAATGACGACGTTTGGAGAGGCATAACGATACTGGCAGGAAGACATGCAATTGATATGCTGATTATTATTTCCAAAAGAGATAATCCTTTTCATAAATCAAAAACGAAAGCTTTTGTTTTTTACTCTAATATCCCTTTAATGGTAATTCACGAAAATGATTTGGTGGCAAATGCACCTATTTTAAATAAAAATGAGAATGGTTAAGATTGGCGCAAAATCACGTATTACTTCTTATTCCCAAAGGAATTGTATTCATAATTTCCAACTTTCAAATTCAAAGAAATGAGAACCTCAATTGACAATTCTACTCAGTTAAAAATTGAAAAAGAAATGATATGGTTTTTGACATTCCTTTTGATGATTATCGGTTTGCCGATACTTAAAAATGCTGTTATTTTCATTCTTGCAAAGCTGTATGAACTTTTTATCCAGCACGGTCATTGACCGATGAAATAGCTGATTATCATTGTGAAAAAACATTTTTTATGAAAAAAATGAAATAGATGAATTTATTGAAAACCGGCGGAAGAGAAAATAAACGGCAATTATCGTTCGGTAAACAAAGTTATAGTTATCTTTTTGCTTTTTAGGTGATTAATTGAAAAGTCCTGATTCTGCAAAGAGCAGGTAAAAGTATAATTGTATATTATTATAATTTCCTTCAACGGAAGTGTTTTTCATTAACTTCAATTAAGCTTTTTATGCCTATTTTTACGCGCCATATCTCATGCAGTTTTTCTAAAGAACTGAATGTGATGGTTTAGGAAACCGAAGGCGGGCAATAATATTTACAAAACGAGTAAACCGCTTTGCCAAATCAGTCAATTTAAAAAACAGTAAAAATGAATTCAACCCAACCTGTACAAAACTTTATAAACCTCCTTGATTACAATAACAACATTATTTTCAACATGTCGCCGGAAGAAGTGACTGAAGCGATTATCTCCGGAGATCCAAGCCGCGTTCGAAAAATAGAAGGACAGTTTGCAATTGTAGAAAAGGTAGGCCAGCAGGTATTTATGGCGCGTTCGCTTGGACGGCCTATGCGCTATTTTTTGGCAAAACAAGTAGCAGGCCCCTTGCTCATCGTGGCCGAAAGGATGGACGAAATTTACGATTTTCTCAAAAGTAAAAATCTTCATTCTCAATTCCATCCTTCTTATACCCGGATGGTTCCGGCGCATCATGTAGTGCGACTTGAAGTGATAGGATGCCCTGATCCCAACCCGGTTTACACACGTTTTTTTGCACCACAAAGAAATCGCCTCTCCAATGATTTGAATGAAATAGGAAAAGCTTATATCGGGGCGCTGGCTAATGAATGCCAGAAATGGCTGAAAATGATTCCGGAAAATGAACCGATCGGCGTTTTATTTTCCGGAGGAATTGACAGTGGCTCGGTATTCCTTGTGCTCTACCACCTGATGCTTAAAATGGGCCTTTCTCCTCAACGTTTAAAGGCATTTACACTTTCCGTTGAAAATGGCGCAGATGCAGACCAGGCGTACCAGTTTTTGGACGAACTCGGTTTATCCCTTTTTCTCGAAGTGATGGATGTGTATCCATCGGAAGTGAGTTATAAAGAGGCCATTAAAGTAGTAGAAGATTATAAACGGCTTGATATTGAATCAGCAACTATGTCACTCGCGCTTTGCAAACAAATCCGCAAACGCTATCCTGATTGGAAATACATGGCTGATGGAGAAGGTGGTGATGAAAATCTGAAAGACTACCCGATAGAGGAAAATACAGAATTAACAATAAGAAGTGTACTAAACAACACAATGCTTTACCAGGAAGGCTGGGGCGTTGACAAAATAAAACATTCACTTACCTACACAGGCGGTCAAAGCCGAGGCCACGTTCGTTCCTATGCACCGCAGCGCACATTGGGATTTAAAGATTTTAGTCCTTACTCCTTGCCTAATGTGATCGAAATAGCGGAAGGAATTCCCTTCATTGAACTGACTAACTGGGACCAGGAACAATTGTACTCACTAAAAGGTGAAATTGTAAAAAGAGGCGTAAAAGCCATTACCGGTTTTGATATGCCTGTTTTTGAAAAACGCCGCTTTCAGAAAGGCGTCGCCGATGAGGATACATTCCGCGAAATATTTGCTGCCAATGAGATGGAATACCGCACTTATTTCAATTCTCTCTATGCCTGACATTGATGATATCGAAACGCTTCGTCCTCCCCGAAATGCCGTAGATCCTGAAATTCCTTATCATTTTTTACAGGAACAGGAGCCCGGTGAGAATGGAAATTTGCAAAAGGTAAATACCATTTTTCTTACCGGAAAAGAATGTGCTTTTAAGTGCCTGATGTGTGACCTTTGGAAGAATACGCTCACTTTTCCTACGCCTCCGGGTGCCATTTTGGAGCAAATAGATTATGCTTTGTCACGCCTTCCGGATGCGGATGTAATCAAATTATACAACAGCAGTAACTTCTTTGATACTAAAGCAATTCCGTCATCGGATTATGCCGGAATCATTGATCGGGTAAGGCAATTTAAAAAGGTTGTCGTAGAAAATCATCCCAAACTTTGCACACAATCGTGTGTCGATTTCAATGAACAATTAGACGGGAAACTTGAAATTGCACTCGGGCTTGAAAGCATTCATCCAAATGTATTGCCGAAACTCAATAAACGGCTGACCATTGAAGACTTTCAAAAAGCCACGGGTTTTTTGAAAAGAAACAAAATCCGGATGCGTGCCTTTGTTCTTTTGAATCCGCCTTTTTTGGTTGACGAAAAAGAGAATATTGAATGGGCTGTAAAAACCGTGGCCTTTGCATTTGAATGTGGCGTGGGCATTTGTTCCGTAATTCCGACACGTGTTGGAAACGGCATCATGGAGGTGTTACAAAAAAGAGGCGATTATGTTCCGCCAAGGTTGAATGCTTTGGAAGAAGTCTTGGAACGTTCACTCGAATTGCAGCAGGGAAAAGTTTTTGCTGATACCTGGGATATTGGTTTTTTGTCTAATTGTGATGAATGTTTTGGGGCAAGAAAAGATCGTTTGGAACAAATGAATCTTTCACAGAAGTTGGTCGAAAAAGTAACATGTAACTGCGCTCAATCGTGAAGAAAAAGGAAGTGAATCATTATGATGTATTAATTGCCGGAGCCGGTTTTGCTGGTTCCCTTACCGCTTTGATATTACAAAAAACAGGTTTAAAAGTTTGTTTACTGGAAAAAGGAAAGCATCCGCGTTTTGCAATCGGCGAATCAAGCACTCCTGTTGCCGATCTGATCTTAAGAAAGCTTTCTGCTAAATATGATTTGCCTTGGCTTTACGACTTTTCCCGCTATGGAAGCTGGCAAAGATCTCATCCCGCAATTGTTTGCGGCATCAAAAGAGGATTTAGTTTTTTTAAACATTATCCAGGTGAGGATTTTACTACAGATGAAAATCATAAAAACGAATTACTCGTCGCCGCGAGTTCCAGTGATATGGAATCAGATACCAACTGGCTTCGCAGCGATTTCGATGCTTTTTTAGTAATGAAAGTGAAAGAGAGCGGGATTGATTATTTTGATCTCACTGAAATTACAGAGGCAAAACGCAATGCAAAATGGCAATTTGAAATCAGGCGTTTGGAAGAGACAGAAACAATCTATTCTTCCTTTTTCATTGATGCCAGCGGAAGCGGCGCTTTGGCGCAAAAGTTATTCGCCGTTCATTCTTCTGCCGCTGATTTTCTGACGAATTCATTTGCTGTATTTTCTCATTTTAATAATGTGCCTCACTGGACAGAAATATTGCAGGGAAGGAAAATTCCAATAACTGATTTTCCCTACAATCCTGATTGGTCTGCCCTCCACCAGATCCTTGATGAAGGCTGGATGTGGATGCTTCGGTTTAATAATGAACGCAGCAGTGTTGGCTTTGTACTAAAGGATCAAAAAGAACTGTATGAACATTTATCGGCTGACGAACTTTGGAAATATATTCAGGAAAAATATCCGGGAATAAAACAAATTTTAAAAGATACCGAACTACATTCTCAACCAGGAAAAATAATCAAGTCCGGGAGGTTGCAACGGAAAATGAAAAATGCTTTTGGACATGGATGGCTAGCGTTGCCCAATACAATTGGATTTGTGGATCCTTTGTTCAGTTCAGGCATTGCTCATTCTCTTTCAGGAATCGAAAAACTGGCCGACATATTTCAAAAATTTTGGAACGATGAAAAGTCATTTTACCAAAAACTGCAAGACTATGAAAATGCAGTTTTTACGGAGATAAAATTAACTGATTGCCTGATTGCAGGATGTTATCTAACCATGCCTTATTTTGAACTTTTCAATGCATGGTCGATGTTGTATTTTGCAGCCACCATTGCGCATGAACAAAGAAGAATAAAAAACCAACAGCCGGGATATTTTTTAAATGCAGACGATTCAGGAATCCGAAAAATGGTTTTTGGTTCCTATGAAGATTTGGTGAAAATAATTTCTTCCAAACATCCTTCAGATGAGGAAATCAAAGCGTTTACTGAAACCATAAAAGAACGGATTCATCCGTTTAATACTGCTGGCCTTTTGAATCCTTCCTGCAAAAATATGTACCGCCATACGGTGGCTCAATTATGAGGAAACGGTTTAAGGTTGTACAAATGCTTACAGTAAACCAACTTTTTCTAAAGATTTGTAATCTGTCTAAGACAATTTTAATTCAGCAAAGTTCGAAAAACTGATCTTACAGTTGAGCATTACAACCTCTTTTACAATACCTTCCTTTTTACTCCGTTGTAGCTTGTTATTATAATCGTCCTATAATTTCTATCAACAGGAAACTCTCTCGAAGATTGCGATAAATAAGTAGAACCATAATAAAATTCAATCCTCCTCTTTGTGCCATCCTTGTAAACAATGTCAGCGATAAAGTCATCCGGCTTAAGTTTGATCCATTTCAAAATATTTTTTGCATATAAAGGATTTTTGCTGAAAACTTTGAGGCTGTCCTGGTTTTGGGTAGCAATAAGAATGTCTTCATTCCTTGCCGTATGCACTGTAGCAAGTCCTTTTGCATCGCCGTTCACAAAAAATCCACTTTTTTGCAAACTCATAGGACTAAAATTACCTTTGCCATCACCTTTCATGCATAATCCAGTAAATGCATCATGACGACCACTGTATGGATCCATTCCGTAATCGTTTCCTACCATTAATACATCCAGATTCCCATCACCATCAATGTCTTCGCTTTTCATTCCATAAACCGGAGCTTCCTGCGCCTGCAGAGGCAAGGGCTTCATGGTAAAATGATTGTTACCTTTATTTTCAATATAACAGGTTTGCATATTGTTTGCTGTGAGTATTAACGCATCTTGCTTATCTTCATCACTCCAGATATCATTCAATGTGGCGCTTCCGTAGGATTTGTACGTTGGAAATTTTTTCCCAAAACTTGTAACCTGTCTTACTATATCATCTTTTGTAGCCATTGGATACGGCTTATAGGTGCCATCCGGCGCTAACATATAATCAAACACCATTGGATCTATTGATCCGTTGTGATCAATATCCTTTGCGATCAAAGTCATCGGTCGTTCCGGCGAAGCGACGTAATTGGAATTAAGGCCCAGGTTGCCCACTATATAATCTATATCACCATCATTATCGAAGTCGCCGGCAACGATACTGTTCCACCAACCGGTATTATTCTCAATTCCGGTTTTTACAATCTCAAAAGAATAACCTGTATTTTTTAAAAATGTTACCGGCATCCATTCTCCCACCACGATCAAATCTACTTTGCCATCATTATCAAAATCAGTCCACAGTGCATCTGTAACCATACCAATGTTTTTTAGCTGAGGACAATATTCTTCAGTAACATCAATGAATTTACCGCCGATGTTTTTTAAAAGAAAACTTCGTGGAGCGTTGGGATAAGCGCCGGATACTACCCGGCCACCAACAAATAAATCTAATTTTCCATCCTCATCAAAATCTGCCGCTCTGACACACGAACCATTGGCGGAATCGATCGGGAGCGAACCAGTAGTTTTAATAAAATGTCCGGTTCCGTCATTTAAAAACAACCGGTCGCTGCTGATAGGGTGATTAGGTGGAATTTCATAACTGCCGCTTACAAGGTATAGATCAAGATTACCATCGTTGTTTGCGTCGAAAAAGATGGCGCCCATATCTTCATACAAAGGGTCGTCTTTTTTGGTAAGTCTTGTCGAATCCAATGTAAAATTCCCCCTCGCATCCTGCATAAAAAACACCCCCGGATGCCCGGAAGATCCTCCTATATAAAAATCATCAAAACCATTGTGATCAATGTCGCCAACAGCGATACCCGGCCCGTACTGACTCAACTTATGAGGTAGGGTAGCCTGGATGTTATAATCTATGAAGTCAGTTTCTTTAGGCTTGTAATTAATTCCATAACTATTCGCGCTGTTAATAAAATAAGATGACAAAAAAGGATTCACCGGTTTAGTATTTTCTTCCACTGCATTTTTATAAGAAACTGTTATCACCTGGTTGGATTTGATACCAGTAAGAAGCTGTTTTTTACCATCAGCCCAGACCACCAAAATAGAATCTACTTTAGTAATATTTCCCAGACCAAAATGGGCTCTCGGGTCATCGGTTGACAAATAACCTCTTGTAGGGTGTTGTTCATAATATTGCTGCTTGCCCTGGTAATATAAATTGAGTGTAGCACCTATTCCCTCGTTGTTATTTTTTGGACCATCAAAAGTTACGACAAGATAATTTTGTTTACTTTTTTCACCGGCGTTATTCATTGTATTTTCATAAACAAAAGATGTGTCATTTATATTATTTACGATAAAATCAAGGTCGCCATCGTTATCCAGGTCTGCATAGGCGGCTCCATTTGAAAAAGAAGGAACATCTATACCCCACGTTTTCGTTTCGTTTACAAACTGAAGGCCATTGGTATTTTTAAAGGCATAATTAGCAAATTTTACCACAGGAAGGGAATCTGTCATCGAGAGTTTATAATTGGGCGAGCTTCCTCTTTTCCCGTTTGTATAATCCCTGTCATTTTTATTTTCAATATAATCGAGATCGGTAACATCCCTTGGCAAACCATTCGTGATAATCATATCTCTCAGCCCGTCATTATCAAAATCTGCTACCAACGGACACCAGCTCCAGTCAGTTTGATACACGCCTGCCATAAACGCGATATCGCTAAATACAGGATGTCCTTCAGGAGTGATGCCATCGTTTAGCTGAAGCGTATTCCGCACATACTGGTGCTGGTAACCATACAATGCGCTCTCA
>JBQCFI010000147.1:0-2114 GCA_051959325.1 Ginsengibacter sp.
CATATTTTAAAGTGTACAACAAAAGTGGGACAGAAATGATAAACAAGATCGACGCAACACGTGAATAAATGGTATAATTGACCCGGTGTGCAAAATAAATGATGATCACCCCAAGGCAGATATAACCAACCTGCCTGAATAAATAACTTTCGGTAGATTTATTCATCCGGTAGGCAAGCGAGCCAATGCTGCTGTACACAACGAGGATACTCACCATTGTAAGCAAGATCACAATAGCCCATATCACCTTATCTCCTTTGGTTCGCCGCCAGAGGTTTCCTGTCACTTCCTGTGCAGAAGAAAAGGTATTGGATACTATTTGTTTTGCATCACTCATTTAGTTTATTTCTTTCGTTTTATTCTTTTAATAAATCTTATAAATCCTTAACAGCTTCAATAAATTGCATTCCCCGATCTTCATAATTTTTGAACAAATCAAAACTTGCACAAGCAGGCGATAATAAAACCACATCCCCTTTATCAGCAAAATGAAATGCTGATTCCACCGCATCTTTAGCACTTTTTGTGTTTACCATTAACTGAACATCCTTTCCAAAAGCTTCATGAATTTTATCATTGTTGATTCCCATGCATACAATTGCTTTTACTTTTTCCTTTACCAGCTCTTTTAATAAAGTATAATCGTTTCCTTTATCTACACCACCAAGAATGAGGATCACAGGCTTTGTCATGGACTCAAGCGCGTACCAGGTGCTATTTACATTGGTCGCTTTACTATCGTTAATAAATTCAACACCGCGAACTGTTGCCACGGTTGACATCCGGTGCTCCAAACTTTTAAAAGTCTGAATGGCATCTCTTATTTTTTCTTTTCGTATGCCCATCACAGCTGATGAGATGCCCGCTGCCATGGTATTGTATTGATTGTGCTTTCCTTTTATTGCGAAATCCTCCACATTCATCTGCATTTCTTCATTTTGCCATTTCAAATGCATCTTCGCGTTTACGATGTAAGCGCCTTCGGGTAATTCTTTGTTCATACTCATCGGTAGTGGGTTAGACTTTTTTAAAAATTTGTTTAAATATTTTTTGGTTATTTCATCATCATCATTATAGATAAATACATCTTCCTCTGTTTGGTTTTCTATAATTTTGAATTTGCTTTTTATATAATTTTCAAATTTGTATTCATACCTGTCCAGGTGATCTTCAGTGATGTTTGTTAACACGGCCACATCAGGCCTGAAATCTTTTATATCATCCAATTGAAAAGAACTGATCTCAATGACATACAATTTTTTAGGATCAACAGCCACCTGCCTTGCAAACGAAAACCCGATGTTGCCAACGATAGCACAATCCAAATCCCCTACCTGGCAAATATGCCCTGTAAGTGCCGTGGTCGTTGTCTTTCCGTTACTTCCGGTGATACCGATGATCTTGCTATCGCCTTTATACCAATATCCAAATTCAATCTCACTGATAATTTCTATTCCATTCTTCCTGATCTCTTTTATCAGTTCATTCTTCTCAGGTATGCCCGGGCTTTTTATTATCACTGACGCATTCAAAATTTTTTCTTTTGAATTCATCCCTTCTTCAAAATCAATCTGATTCAAAACCAGTTCATCTTTAAATGACGGTTTTATCATCGCACTATCGCTGACAAAAACATCAAAATCTTGCTGCTTTGCCAGTAATGCAGCCCCCACGCCGCTTTCGCCGGCTCCAAGTATGACTATTCTTTTTTTCATTCGGCTTTTAATTGGATCAACAATTAAAAAGATGGTTCTTCAACAGTATAGAATTTAAGGGGTTAAGAAAAGTATTCACAGATATTGAAATCGTTTAAAACTTTTCCAGCAAACCCACAAATAATCGGTATTCCTGTTTTTCCTTTTTCATTTTTGTCAAAAAAAATCGTTTTCATAAAGACAAACTCTTTTATATCGTCATTCAATTCTTAATTCTCGGATTAAACGCACTTACCTCAATTTCAAAGTAACCACCGCCAACACCATCGCAAGAATCGTTACCACCCAAAAACGCACTGCTATCTTACTTTCGTGATAACCTAATTTTTGATAATGATGATGCAGCGGGCTCATTAAAAAAACCCTTCTTCCCTCTCCATACTTTCTCTTTGTGTATTT
>JBQCFI010000148.1:0-3738 GCA_051959325.1 Ginsengibacter sp.
GGGTGTTGTGTGAAAACACCATGTTTGGAACTATCAAAATTAGTATTCAGAACACGCATGCCGCCGACCAGGACGGTTAACTCAGGTGCTGTAAGCGTTAGCTGTTGAGCTTTGTCTATGAGCAACTCTTCGGTAGATACAGGAACTTTCGGATTACGATAGTTCCGAAAACCATCCGCTGCAGTTTCCAAAAAAGCAATTGATTCTACATCGGTTTGTTCCTGCGAGGCATCCATCCGGCCGGGCGTGAAAGGAACTGTGATAAGATGTCCGGCATCTTTCGCTGCTTTTTCAATGGCTGCACAACCTGCCAGCACAATCAAATCTGCCATTGAAATTTTCTTACCATTTGTTTGAGCATTATTAAATTCCTGTTGAATGCTTTCTAATGTATCTAATACTTTTTTTAATTGAACCGGATTGTTCATCTTCCAGTTTTTTTGAGGAGCGAGGCGGATACGTGCACCATTAGCGCCGCCACGCTTATCAGATCCACGGAAAGTAGCTGCCGAAGCCCATGCCGTTGATACCAATTCTGATACGCTCAAACCGGATTGCAACAACTTTACTTTTAATGAAGCAATATCACTTTCATCTGTCAATACATGATCCACTTGAGGGATCGGATCCTGCCAAAGCAATTCCTCCTGTGGCACATCAGGGCCTAAGTAACGTGAACGGGGCCCCATATCGCGGTGGGTTAATTTAAACCATGCACGGGCAAAAGCATCCGCAAATTCATCGGGATTTTCCAGGAACCGCCTGGATATTTTTTCATAAACCGGATCAAGCTTTAAAGCCAGATCGGTTGTGAGCATGGTTGGCTTATGCTTCTTAGATGCATCGAATGCATCAGGAATAACGTCATCCGCGTCTTTGGCCACCCATTGATGTGCCCCGGCCGGGCTTTTGGTAAGCTCGTATTCATACCCAAACAAATTTTCAAAAAAGCTGTTACTCCATTTGGTAGGCGTTTTTGACCAGGTAACTTCCAGTCCGCTGGTAATAGTGTCCGGGCCTTTACCTGAACCGTAGCTGTTATTCCAGCCAAGGCCCTGCATTTCTATGCCGGCAGCTTCAGGCTCTTTGCCTACATTGGTTGCAGGCGCGGCGCCATGGGTTTTACCAAAGCTGTGCCCACCGGCAATCAGCGCCACGGTTTCTTCATCGTTCATTGCCATGCGGCCAAATGTTTCACGAATATCTCTTGCCGCGATAAGGGGCTCAGGATTTCCATCAGGCCCCTCCGGGTTTACATAGATCAAACCCATATGTGCCGCTGCAAGAGGATCTTCCAGTTGGCGTGAATGAATATCGCGTCCCGGGTCTTCATCCGACGACACCACACCATGTTTTTCAACGACGCCTTCAGAACCGTGTGCATAGCGCTCTTTGTTACCCAACCACGTTGTTTCTGCTCCCCAGTATACATCTTCATCAGCCTCCCACGCATCCTGGCGTCCACCGGCAAATCCAAAAGTTTTAAAACCCATTGATTCCAATGCTACATTACCGGTAAGTATGATCAAATCGGCCCAGGATATGTTGTTTCCATATTTTTGTTTGACAGGCCACAATAACCTGCGGGCTTTATCAAGGCTCACATTATCTGGCCAACTGTTGAGCGGCGCAAAACGCTGCTGCCCGGAACCCCCACCCCCGCGGCCATCATGTACACGATAAGTACCTGCACTATGCCATGCCATGCGTATAAACAAGCCTCCATAGTGACCAAAATCCGCTGGCCACCAATCCTGCGAATCAGTCATAAGCGCATGAAGATCTTTTTTTACTGCTTCCAGGTCCAGATTTTTAAACGCTTCTGCATAATTAAAATCTTTATCCAGCGGATTGGATAATGATGAATGCTGCCGCAGGATATTCATGTTTAACTGATTGGGCCACCAGTCGCGGTTTTTTGTACCGCCGCCACCGGTATTATGTTTCATATTGCCATTATGAAAAGGGCATTTACTGATGTCGTTTGAATTGTTTTCCATTTTTATAATGTTTTATAATTGAATAATATTTATCCGGATAAGTTTTCAGATAACAAACTTAGGATATTGGTGAAATAATTATCCACTACGGTAATAAAATTGCTCATAAACCGTGTAATAACAGAAGCTCCAAAAGTGCAAAGAAAACGGACTATAATTAACGGCCAGTGAAATAATTAATCCATATCCTATCGCGCTGCTTAAACTGATGTTTCCAAGCTGTTGTACAATAAAATGGTAATCACGCGTCTCCATTTCCAAAGTTCTTTCCAGGATACCTGCCAGGCGGCTTCATAAAGCAACGGCGGCAGAAAGATGAAGAAAACAATTTGTGGGGTCAATGGTGATGAGGGGAAAAGCAGAGGTAAAACTGAATGCCAGTCCGCCTAACACCAATACAATCGGGTAAGCAATGCCCAGCCGGTTTGCCAGCATCACCAATGCCAGAATAATGATAATCAGCAATACTTACCCGATAAAAATGTTCTGCATGAAAGCAGTTTACAAGCACAACCCAATCAAATTATTTGCTTCGTTTACTAAAATACAAACAACGGACAAAATGGAAATCATCATTATTTGTTCGTTTACTGCGAAAGTCATATTTAATCTGAAAGATCATCCAGCAAATCGAGTGTTGGAACAAAAACCTGAGCGAGTGCTTAATGATTTAGTGTATAATTACCTGATTCCGCCGGATAGCTGACATTCCCTCTTTTATCGGCAAGGCAAGCACTGGTCATATTTTCTCCAGTTGAGAAAGTGTGGAAACGCCACGTTAGTTGGCCTGTATGAGCATCAACAGCGGTTACGTTTCCTTTACCTGTTATGTATACCTGCCCGTTATTGTTTCCAAAGTAGACAGCGCTTGCCTGTATTGCATCCTCGTTATCATATTCCCAGTTTTCACTTAGTGAGCCGTCCTCAAGACAATATAATTTATTTGCAGAGCAAGCATAGATATTGTTGTTAGGTACACTTGCGCTATTTATAACAGGTGCTTGGGTGTCAAAATTCCCATAAAGTGACATTCCGTTAACAGATACACTTTACCATCAATACTACCTGCATAAATAATACCGTAGGAATTATTGGAGGAGGTATTAAATTTTGCTGGCATTGTGTATGTCGAAATCAGCGTTCGTTGATTAGCATCTAAATGAAGTAAATGAGTCGAATCATTCCCAATCCACAAGGAGCCGAAATAGGCTGGACGTACGGTGAATCCCTTACCTGTCGGATTTTGATATTCCCACAATAATTTAGCCGTTGTATCAAGTGCCAAAAGGCGGCCGTTACTACAGCCTACATATAACGAAGAACCAGAAGGCAGAGGTGATGCCGCATTACCAGTGTGGTATTGGCCTTCATCAAATTGCCATTTTAATACTCCGGTTGTCCTATCCAAAGCATAAAGCTGGATGTCATCATTCTGAAAGTAAACAGTTGCTTGGTATAAAGATCGTGTGGATCGTATTATACCATTCGTTTCAAATCTCCATATTTCTTTTCCCGTTCGTACGTCCAATGCCTGCAATGCGGTGCTGTCTGCTACAAGAACATTATTATTGTTAACTATTGGTGGAACAGATATAGAGCCGCTGGTTTTTGCGGAGCACAGTATGCATTTATTGCATATAAATGCCCTTGACTTGTGTTATGATCTAATCCAGTAGTATATAAAACAACGGTGCTCATCATATATAAGCCTTCAAGTCTACTTTAATTTTACGTCCAC
>JBQCFI010000149.1:0-2091 GCA_051959325.1 Ginsengibacter sp.
ACCGCGTTAGCGCGCCTTAATGATAATGCCATGTTATATTCGTCAGTACCGCGGCTGTCTGTGTGTCCCTGGATCTCAATATTTGTGTTGGGATATTTATTTAAGATGGCGACCAATTTGTTCAGATTATCTTTTGCAGAATCTCCGAGATCAGATTTGGAAAATGCAAAAAGTATTTTTTCATTAAACTCTACTTTAATTCCTTCATCCACTCTTTCTACTTTAGCTCCGGGAATATCATTTTTAATTTGTTCTGCCTGCTTGTCCATATCGCGACCGATAATTGAACCCGCGCCTCCACCGACAACCGCGCCGATAATGGTTCCCAGCGTACTATTACCTGCCGCGCGACCTATTATATTTCCACCAACTGCTCCGGCTGCTCCGCCTATTGCCGCACCTTTCTGAGTTCGTGTTGCATTGCATCCTACCATGATAAAAGCAAATAGAGGAACAGCAAAAAGTAAATTCTTCAAATGTTTCATTAAGTAATTTTTTAGTTCGTTCACCACATTTCAAAGATTGTACCATAAAAAGATTGGCAGTTTGTTAAGCAGCCCGGTAAAGCAACAAATAGTTGAAGTTTTTATTTTCCGGCATTCAATATTTGCAATAACTTTTTTACTTCGTCCAAAGTATTAAAAGCATGCATTACAATCCTCAGGCGCTCCCCTCCTTTCGGCACCGTGGGATAAAGAATCGGGCGAATGTCAAAATTATTTTCCTGTAAGTTCTTCGCCACTTTTTTTACTTCTTCATTTCCGGGAATCACTACAATTTGAATCGGTGTATCGCTGGATAGAATTTTAAAATTCAAATTTCTATTTTTAAAAACATTGATCAACTCTTTTAGATGGTTTCTTTCTTCTTCCATCGACGGAAATAATTTATAAGAAATTGAAATTGCTTCGACAGCAGTCGGTGGCAAAGCTGTGCTGTAAATAAACTGCCGTGAAAAATTGATCAAATATTTTTTCAACTTTTCAGAGCCAAGCACGATTGCACCATGCGCACCGCATGCTTTTCCAAAAGTATGAATGCGTGCAAAACATTTTTTTTCCAGTTTCAATTGCTGGACAAGTCCGGCTCCTTTTTCACCTGCTACACCGGTTGCATGCGCTTCATCCACAATTAAAGCAGCATTGAATTTTTCACACAAATCAACGATTTCTTTTAGCGGCGCATAGTCGCCATCCATAGAAAAGATACTTTCCGTTACAAGAAAAATATTTTGTGAATTTGCTTTTGCAGACACTAACTTCTTTTCTAAATCCTGTAAATTATTATGCAGAAAAGAAAAAGAAGTAGCAAAGGATAAACGGATTCCATCACGCAGGGATGCGTGGCTCAACTGGTCGTAAATAATGGTATCATTTTTTTGTGGAACACAGCTAAGTATACCTGTATTGGCATCATATCCGGAATTAAAAATCAGTCCTGCTTCTGCCTGGTGAAAAACGGCGATCATTTTTTCTGTTTCCTCTATTAATCCATAGTTCCCTGAAAGCAGCCGGGAACCAGTACTTCCGTGAGAAAGATTTGGAGAAGCAAAATTTTCAATCAATTTATTTTTGACAATTCCCAAATAATCATTGCTGCAAAAATCAATTTTATTTTGGTTTACAATTAGCGCACGGAGCGCGTTTGCTTCAATTCTATCCTGCAATTTTTTGTTTAGAAAATCTTCGTTCATGGAAGCAAAATTAGCTAATGTGCTGATGTGCTAATGCTAGATGTTAAAATGATGTCGCTATGCAATCCAACAGTTCAGCAATTGATCAATAACAATGCAATAATGTAATTATTTTTGAAAAATGGAAACGTTATCACAGGACACGAAAAATATTTTAGGGTTAAAATTGGTTACAGATCCGCGGTGGGTTGATCTTGCTGCCATTTCACTGGAAGATATTCTGACCGATCATGCATGGTGCGAACAAAAAGCAGCGACGAGTTGCATCACGCTGATTAGCAAATACAGCAACAAAGTGGAACTTGTAAAAGAACTGGCGCCGATCGTTACGGAAGAATGGGGACATTTCCGACAGGTGCTAACGGAGATGCACAAACGAAATTTGAATTTAGGTCCGC
>JBQCFI010000150.1:0-14724 GCA_051959325.1 Ginsengibacter sp.
CCTTTTTATATGGTCTGCTGTTACCTGGCTTACAGCTCATGCAACTAACTTTCCGCAATTGTTAGCCACCCGGGCATTGATGGGTTTAAGCGAAGCGTGTTACATACCTGCTGCATTGGCGCTGATCACAGATTTTCATAAAGGCCGCACACAATCTACCGCTACAGGCATTCACATGGCAGGCGTATTTATAGGAGCCAGCCTGGGATTCATAGGCGGTTGGATTGCCGAAGACCACACCTGGAATCTGGCTTTTACCATCTTCGGTTTTGTGGGAATTGTTTATGCAATATTCATTGCTTTTACATTAAGAGACGCCCCAAAGGAAAACAATAAAAGTTTGACCCAAACAGCTTCAATCGGCTTTGAAGGCAATTTCTTTAAAACATTAAAAGTGCTTTTCAGTAACCGATCTTTTTATTACATGCTGGGCTTTTGGAGCTTATTGAGCATTGTATCGTGGTTGATTGCAGCATGGCTTCCCACTTTTTATATACAGCATTTTAATTTATCGCAGAAAGTAGCCGGTATTTATGCCACAGCCTACTTATATCCCGCTTCTGTTGTGGGGTTAATATTGGGTGGGGTATTAGCAGATAAATGGATCAAAAAAAACAGGAGAGCCAGGATGCTTGTTCCTGCAATCGGATTATGTATTGCAGCGCCAATAACGTTTTTTGCCGGTAGCACTTCAGTGCCTGTAATTGCCATTATATTTTTTATGATCTATGCCGTAACCAAGGCTTTCAGTGATACGAATATGATGCCTATATTAAGCGCCATTGCTGATAAAAACACCAGGGCTACCGGCTACGGAGTCCTTAATTTATGTGGTTGCCTTGTTGGAGGGCTTGGCATCTACGCGGGAGGGTATCTGAGAGATGCCAACATAAGCTTCAGTGTTATTTTCAAATCCGCATCTTTACTGATACCTGTTTGCATCATTTTTTTACTTCTTATTAAACCTAAAAATTAAATATTATTTTTTCAAAATGGAAACTCAATTGCGCTATCAAAAATCTGCAGAATTATTAGAAAGATCGAAGAAAGTATTAGCTGGAGGTGTGTCATCTGAATTCAGAAAATACAATTATCCTCACGCATTATTCTACACTCATGGAAAAGGATCAAGACTTTATGACGTGGATGGTAATGAATATGTTGATTTCACCCTTAGCCAGGGACCCTTGATACTGGGGCATTCCCACCCCGAGGTATTAAAAGCCATTCAGGAATATTCAGAAGATGGCCAGCTCTTCGCGGGTCAGCACCTTCGCGAAATCGAACTTGCTGAAAAAATTCAGGATTTAATTCCGTCGGCAGAATTAATGAGATTTTGTCTTGACGGATCAGAGGCAGTTCAAACGGCTTTCAGAATAGCCAGGGCAAAGACCGGTAAACAAAAGTTTCTACGGTTTGAAGGACATTATCATGGCTGGCTTGATAATGTTTGCTGGGGAATTTCTGCTAAATCTGGGAACGAATTAGGTAAGCGTGAAGAGCCATTGGTTTATCCATGGACAGAAGGTTTGCCGGAAAATTCGAGAGATGAGTTCATTATTTTACCATGGAATGATCTGGAATTATTAAAAGAAACTGTAAAAAAACATCACCAGGAACTGGCTGCAATTATTACGGAGCCGGTGATGTGTAATAACGGCTGTATCTTACCTGAAGAAGGCTTTTTACAGGGAATGCGGGACCTCTGCAATGAGTATAACATGGCATTGATATTTGATGAAGTTATTACCGGCTTTCGCCTTTCTCTCGGTGGGGCGCAGCAATATTTTAATGTCAAACCCGATCTTTCCATATTCGCAAAAGCTATCGCAAGCGGCTATCCTTTAAGTGTAATTTGTGGTAAAAAAGAATGGATGGAACTGATTGAAGAATCGAGAGTAATTCATGCAGGAACCATGAATTCAAGTAACGCCACCGTAGCTGCAGCACTTGCTACTATTCAAATACTGGAAAAAGAAAATCCATATAACCGGTTTTTCAAACTTGGAAAGCAATTAATGGATGGACTGAAACAGGCAGCATTGGCAACTAATCAATCTTTATTAGTACAGGGACCAGGGCCTATGTTCAACGTGGCATTTACACCATTAGAAAAGGTAACAGATTACAGAGATACCTTAACTTTTGATAAGGTAAAATTATCCAAATTTATCTCAGGTATGCATGATAATGGCGTAAGGATTATCGGCAGGGGATTATGGTACATCAGCGCGGCACATACTGAAGAGGATATAAAATTCGCCATTGAAAAAGCAGAAAAAGTTTTGAAAGAGATCTAATCTTTTGCCATGTCGCCGGTCTTTTCGCCACAGAGTTTTCCGGCAAACAAACAAATAATGACAATTAATTATTTTGAAGTTACTTTGAAATTATTCAATGCCAAACTCATAAATGGTCTTTGAAAAGTAATGCTCGCCTGGCTGCAAAATAGTACCTGGAAAGGAAGGATGGTTGGGGCTATCCGGAAAAGCCTGTGTTTCCATCGCTATAGCGCCATGTTGTTGATACGCGCCATGCGATCCTTCAACAGTACCATCCCAAAAATTAGCAGTGTACACTTGTACGCCGGGCTGGTCGGTGTAAACGGTTACTGTTCGGCCTGATGAAGGATCTTTCAATTGCGCCGCTGGAACAATTTCGCGGGAAACATTCTTGTTCAAAACAAAATTATGATCAAAGCCTTTGTCTTTGGGAAATTGATGGATATCCTTTCCGATTTTCTTTGGCTGACGAAAATCCAGCGGTGTGCCTGCAACCGGTATCATCTTTCCAGTTGGTGTATTGTTTACATTCTTTTCCGTATAATTTTCTGCATTCACATATAGCGAGTGCTCATAAATCGTGGACGATTCAAATCCTGACAAGTTAAAGTAAGAATGATTGGTTAGGCTGACAGGTGTTGCTTTATCTGTATCCGCGTTGTATTCTATCGAGAGCTCATTTTTACTATTAAGCGTGTATTTTATTTTTACGAATAAATTACCAGGATAACCCTCTTCTCCGTCGCGGCTCAAATATTCAAATTCTACGCTTATTTTGTCCTCGTCAGGTTCAGTATTACTTAATTTCCACACCTTCTTGTTAAACCCTTTAAATCCTCCATGCAAATGGTTGATTCCATCATTAACAGAAAGCTGAATAGTTTTACCATTCAAAATAAACTTACCGTTAGCAATACGATTCGCATAGCGGCCTATTATACATCCAAAATAATAGGGATTCTCTTCGTAGTCTTTTATATCGTTAAATCCGGCAACGATATTTTTTTTCAATTCATCGCGGCCTTTTGTATAAATGGCCATTGCAGCACCAGCAAGATTGGTAATATCTACTCTTACTGTTTCATTTTGCAAGGTATATTTAAACACTTCTTGCCCTTGAATTATTCCGTAAAATTCAGAATTTAAAAATGGTTTTTTTTTATTGTTTGGCATTCATTTTCTTTTAAAATTGAATTATCCAATCTGAAATTTAGTTAGAGTCAGTTTCCTTTATTTCTAAAACAACACTGGTTCTTTGTACGTTTACATTAGGGTTGAAACCTACTTTCATCAGAAATTCTCCACTATAAACTGCCGCGGAATCTATCTGGCTTTTTTTATTTCCTTCGAGGTTAATTTCTCTGATGCGGTAATTCTTCTTAGCATCCAATCCCTGCAATTGGATGGGCCTTTGTGTAGCGGTGGTTGTATATCTCCAGTCGGATAAATAATTAAACATAATTGCTTCCGACTGATCCGCATTTACATACATCAGCGAAGCCATATTGTTTTCATGAGGATTGATAAGCCGGTACATATCTCCGTGCCATACAATATTTTTAAACTTATCATAATTTTTTACAGCTTCCTGGCAAAAGGCGAGATCTTCTTTGCTGAGTTGATCAACCCTTATATCAAAACCGAGTTTGCCCATAGAAGCCACATCCACTCTGAATTTCAACGGCTTTTGGCTCCAGTTGGTCACATGATTACACATCGCAATAGAGGGATAATAATAGGAATAATCCCATTGCATAAAAATCCGGTCAATCGGATCAGTATTATCACTTGGCCAGAACTCAGTGAAATACTTTAGTAAGTTGTAATCGGTTCTGCCACCACCTCCGGAGCACAACATCATTGGAATTTTGGGATATTTTTTCCTGATTCTTTGTAATACTTTTTCCAGGCCTTTGGTATAATCAATGTAAAGATGAGATTGTGGTTTTTTCATCTTTTCCAAATAAGAAGAATGAGCGTTTGCAATCGGCGAATTGCAATCCCATTTAATATAAGCCAGGTCCGGCGTAGTGGTCAATAAATTATCCACTATATTGAAAACAAAATCCTGTACTTCGGGATTGGTTAAATCCAGCACCAATTGATTACGGAAATAAATTTCAGGACGATTAGGCTCCCTGATCACCCAATCAAGATGTTTTTCATACAATTCACTTTTAGGATTTACCATTTCCGGTTCTATCCAGATTCCAAACTTGACGCCAGCCTTTTCGGCTTCTTTGGCCAGGTTTTCAATGCCATGCGGAATCTTCTTTTGGTTTACCTGCCAGTCACCCAACCCGGCATGGTCACCGTTTCTCGGATACTTATTGCCAAACCATCCGTCATCCAATAAAAACATATTTACTCCCAGTTCTTTGGCTCCGCCAAATAAAGAAATCAATTTATTTTCATCAAAATCAAAATAGGTAGCCTCCCAGTTATTTAACAGCGTTAACCGGCTTCCTTCGCCATCCAGAAGCTGGTGTTTACGAAGCCAGGACTGGATGTTTCGGCTTGCATTACCCATTCCGTTTAGCGAGAGAGTATAGATGAACTTTGGAGTTTCAAATGTTTCATTTTGATTTAATTGATAAGCGGATTGATACGCATTGATGCCTGCAATCAATCTTAAATTTTTATAGGAATCTATTTCAAATTCTATATTATAATTTCCATTCCACGCCAATTGTCCAAGCAAAACCTGCCCGGTTTCTTCTGTGGCTTTTCCATCTAAGGAGAGCATAAAATTTTGAGAACTCAACAAATTTTCCCTTGTGCCTAATTTAGAATTAATGGAATGAATTCCTTGTTTTAATTCAGTTTCTACAGGTTGCATTTCGCGTCCCCAGCCGCCGTTGTAGCTGGTGAGCATGTAGCTTTTATTATAAAAATACAGATTGGCGGAAGCAAATTTGTTCAGTAGGATTTTGCCTTTTTCCTTATTAGTGATTTCACTCCATTGCTCAATAACATCCTGCAATGGCCATGTTTTGTAAAATAATTTTACAAAGAAATTATACTGTGGATCTTTTAAAAGTATCGTCGTAAGTTCCGATCCATCTGCATTTTTGTTGAAAGAAGATTCCTGGTATAGAAGGTCAAGAGAATTATCTCCATCTGTATGAACAGCAGCTATGGCGGGTTCAAACATTGTGTTGGTTCCCGCTGCTGAATAAGCCGAATTATTTCCCGTAGATCCCTGCTCATTCAAGATTCTTTGAGAAGCAATTTTACTATATTCAGATTCCTGGCTTAGTTTTTCTCCAAAATATATTATTTTAAGATGATTACTTTTATCAACCTGCAAAACGAGAGCGGTATTCTTGGTTTGAACAGGTATGATCTTATTCTGAGACGATACGCTTGTATGGATCAATAACGAAAATGAAATGACGAAAGGTAAAAAAAATTTGTGCATCGGTATTAGTTGGTTTTAAATCATTAATAAAAACGTCTTAATTCTAAAATTATAATGTCTTTCGGCGGCACCTACGAAAATAAATATTTTGATTAACCTGAAATAACCGGTTTATCCCGCTCTTCTATTTTCGGCCGATATAAATCATATCTCTGATCATTTAAATTGAAAAGCAAATATGTCTGCATCCTTCAAGACAAAACGCAATCTCACCATTTTACCCTGTATGGCATGAAGATCGCTAGCTGTTTTCCATTCCACTTTACGATCCACAGAATCTCCAAATATCGGATAACAATCGTTCAACGTAAACCCTTCGATGGGTTTGCCAGCAGTTTCTGATATGAGTTCCACCAGGATGGAACCTGCAGCTGATGATGAAAAATTAAGATGAAGCCCATCGCCTTTAAAGATAAACGGCTTTGTCAATAACTCACCTCCTTCAAAAGATGCGTTTACCGAAACAAAACCATCGAGTCGGATTGTATATCGTCTCAAGTAGCTCGCTTTGTCTTTCCAGTAATGCTCGGTGGCATACATTGAAATTTCGTTAGGCGCTCCATTATCAGATGAACTGGTTTCCACCAACTGCCAGCCAATATAACTGTCTCCGTAAGTCCAGGTACCATTCCGCTCAATGCCGGGACGAAGAAAAGCTTCATTCCATCTTTTAAAAGTTACACCATCCCGACTTGCCATAAATAAGCTTTCAGTTAAAGCTGTGCCATAGCGCTGTGACTTTGCTGATCTTTTTTCCCTTTCATCCAGCTCTGGCAACGCCTTCATAGAAGGAGACCAACCCCTGTCAATATAACGGGCGGGAAAACCGAGGAGAATATGCGGTGCGCGATAATACGGCTTGATTTGATTAGTGTACAACTCTTCCTCAGGAGAATGTTGGTAACGGATGTTAGTATGATTTGTCCAGTGTATAAAATCCTTGGAAACTGCAGTGCGTATAGAACGAACACCTACATAGGGTTTTCCGGGCGTACCTTCCGAAAAATACCGCCAGTAAGCCCGGTACTCATGATTGCAGCTGTCCCAGAAAGCAAGATTTTGTGAATCAAATGCGCCGTCTTTAATAACATAATCCGCGCTCATTAGTTTCCAATGGATGCCATCAGGAGACTTATACGCAATTAGTCCTTTATCAATGAGGAAGGCTTTGTATTTTGCATCTGCAGGTGCATTAGCATTGTTGTCTTTGAACACAGCGGGATGTCCTGCGTTTACATTGAATTTTCCTTGTTTGCCACTTATAAAAACTATATTATTGTTGCGGGAACCTTTGAATTCATACAATCCTAAGTTGGGCTTAATCCAGTGTATGCCATCATTGCTTTCTGCATACGCACAGTATAGAGGATGCTCATTGCTCAAGTCGCTGCTCGCTTCATGTTGCCAGGCTTTGTAATACATACGATATTTATTGTCATCTTTAAAAATACTATGATAGCCGCTGCCGCTTCCTTCCCACGGCTTATCGTGCTTTAAAACTATTTCTTTTGGCACCGGGTGATGCAATACAAGCCGCGACTCACCGGATAATTTGTCAATCAGGTAATCATCCACAAATAGTTCCAGCCGTGAACCTATATTGATGGGCTCGTTTTTTGCATCGTTTCTGATCGTGTCAGAAAAGCCATATGCACTGCTATGAAGGTTACACAAGGCAATGGCACCCGTTAAGAAGAGTGCCATTGTTAAGTTTCTTTTTTTCATTCAATCATTTAAATCATTATAAATGCCAGCCGTCTGGTTCATCAGATAGAATCATTATGGATGATCCCACCCGGCATTCTGTACGAGATGCTTATTGATCACTAATTCGTTGTAAGGCAGCGGACCGAAGTACTTATAATCGGGATAAGAATTTGCAATATTCGCCTGCCATATGATTCTCCCTTTGTCTCCGTCGGAGAGTTTCGTAGCCTTGCCATCGATAATGTAGTAGTAAACGCCAGGTACCTTCGAGGCAGGAGCTTTCGTAACAAAACAAACATCAGGAGTGCCATCGAGATTTAAATCCATCAGTTGATCCAGCGAAGGCACAAATATGCCATCTTTTTGTTTTTCCAATAAGTCTCCTTTTTTCCACCTCCGCAAATCATCATAGCGAAATCCTTCTACAGCCAATTCAATCGCTCTTTCACGTCGAATTTCCATTATGGCAATTGAGCTTATCTCCGGATAATAATTTTGCTGCATATAGGTATCCATAGTAGTTGGCATTTCCGTATTGGTTATACCTGCTCTTTTTCTTAATGGAGCGATAGTCATATCCCAATCATTATTTGTAAAGACTCCTAGTTCTGCCTTCGCTTCGGCATAATTTAAAAGAACCTCCGCATAACGAATAACTGGTATTGAGTTATAACATTGCCCGTTGAGGTCATAGATTGGGTCGTCTAACGAAAATTTCAGTATTTGATAACCGGTTCTGGCAGCACCCAGATTGGGTGGGGCAGCTAATCCGTTTGATCGTGTATATCCGGGCGTCCGTATTGTTTGAGCAAGGCGGCCATCACGATTCTTTACTTCATCCGTAAATTCAGTGGTATTGAAATCAGGATTATCTGTGAACCTGCTTCCATCTTTATTCAGATAAGTGTTTACAAACCGCTTTAGCAGGAAGGTCTGGTATTTACCAAAATCAGAAAAGAATCCGGTAGCCGCATGCCATATTTTGAGATTATTACTGTATAGCCTGGCAAGGATCACTTCATCATTAGGCACTGAGGCGCTGATAAAAAGCGATCGGTAATCATTCAATGCATTGCCGGTGTTGTGAAGCTTATACAAGCCACTGTTCATAATTTGCTCAGCGGCATCTGCCGATTGTTGTAGGAACTTGTCGGCAGTACTTGTAAGGTTTAATTCGGTATGATACTTTCTGAAAGTACCTTCAAAAAGACATATCCTGGATTTTAAGGCTAGCGCCGTCCATTTTGTAATCATTGAACTGGTGTTATCTTTAGCAGTGCTCAGAGACGCAATGGCAAAATCCAAATCGGCCAGTACAGAGTCCATTACCAGGGTTCTGGGATCCCTCGCTTTATATAATAAAGCCGAGTCGGAAGAACTCAATACGCCTCCGTACCAGGGAACATCGCCGAACATTTTTACTTTATCATAATAAAACCATGCCCTGAAAAACCGGGCAATTCCTGCATACAAGTTTTTGCGGTCATCAGCAATTTTCGCTTCCTGGTAATGAGCCAGGAAATAATTTATATTCCGTAAAGATGTCCAGTTCCAACCTTGCGAATTGCGACTGGTAAAGCCGCTTCCAAGATAAGGATTTGTTTGTGTCCATCCCGTATTGTCGCTGATGATATTTCCCTGGAAATAGTATCCTTCGAGACTGCCAGATTCACCATAGATTGCCTGGGCGCTGGGAACCATCTGATAAAAGGAATTGGTATATAACTGCAGGTTTTGCTCGGTGGCAAATGCCTGTTGAGGCGTTAGCGAATCAAGCGGATTTTTTTCCAACACTTTCTTGCACGAGCCTGTAGCCAATGCAAGAAGCGATATTAAAATAAGTTTATAGTTCATAATCTCAAATTTTTAAATAATGTTAACTAAAGCGTGAATTTTAACCCGAACGTGTAGGACTTAAGCATTGGGTATGTCATTCCATCGTATGAACCCGGGCCGGGCGAAATCATTTCCGGATCTATGTCCTTTGTCACTTTGAACATCGGCGAATAAGTCCATAAATTTTGTCCGGTAAAATAAATCTGAACATTTTGAAAATGAATTCGTTGAACCATTTTTGCCGGCAGCGAGTAGCCAATAGTAATGTCTTTTAGCCTGATATAGCTTGCGTTTTGTAAATAACGTGTTTGTGCCTGCAGCTCACGCGGTCCATAAACCATCGGCCCGCGCAATCTTGGCCAATAAGCGTTCCGGTCAGGATTATCCTCTGTCCAGTTATTTCTCATGGTTGCCTTTGGAATGATACCATACCAATAGGTGTATTGTCCCCAGAAATACATTGCACCGAGTGATGGATACCAATCTCTTTTACCCACCCCCTGGAAAAACATGCTTAGCGATAAATTCTTCCAGTTAAAATCGGTGGTAATTCCATAAGTGTAACGCGGCGATGAATTACCAATAACAGACCAGTCTCCATGATCATCGAGGGTGTTTTTCCCCTGGTTGATTTTACCGTCTCCATTCAAATCTTTAAATTTAATGTCGCCGGGCATCAGCTTGTTGCCGCTGGAAACGATGACTGCACTCTGATCAGCATGCTTGGCGATATCTTCGGCAGAGGTAAATAATCCTTCTGTCGTGTATCCCCAAATATCACCGACGCGTTGTCCAACGTAATAATTGGTATTAAAGAAATTGACGTCGGAGGTTATAATACCTTGCGGATTGTTGTATTTGGTGATGTAAGAAACATTATCGCCCAACGTTAGACGTACGGCATAAGTAATTGGCGATGGGGTTTTGATTTTTCCATTCCATTTCAATGAGGCTTCAAATCCTTTTGTTTTTAAATCTGCATAGTTACCACGTGGTACAGGCGCACCAAAAACTACGGGAAGCAAAGGACCGGCAGTAATCATATCGGTAGTTTTTCGCTCATACCAATCAAAAGAAGCGCTCAGCCTGTATTTTAATAGATCCGCATCTATTCCAAAGTCCAGTGTAGTCGCTGTTTCCCATGTAAATTTATCTGCCAGTGCACCCGGCGCGCTGATATATGCGGGTTGGGAGCCACCGATAATAACCGGCGATTTGGCCGCTTTCAATTGTGCAATAAAAACATAGGGGGATATATTGCTGTTTCCCAAAGAGCCATAAGATCCTCTTACTTTCAAATTATCAAGCCATCCATGTGTTCCGCTCATAAAAGATTCTTCAGAAATTCTCCATCCTGCTGATACAGAAGGGAAAAAGCCAAATTGTTTTGTTATAGGAAATTTAGAAGTGCCATCATATCTGCTGTTAACTTCTAACAAATATTTTTGCTTGTAGTTATAATTTATCCTCGAGAAGACTCCCACTGTTGCCCATTCATATCCTCCACCCACGATTGTTTGATTTTGTCCAACTGCGAGGTTAAGGTCAGACAATTCAGGTACCAATAATTCATCCCTTGAGGCGCCAAGTTTGGTATATTGACTGATTTCCATATTACCGCCAACCATTACTTTGATCTGATGGTCCCCGAACTGCTGGTTGTAGGTAGAGTATAAATTATAAGTATAGTAATTTTGCTTATTCAGTGTCTGACCGATAAGGCTGCTGCCCAACGTGCTAATTACATTAGGTTTCACGCTGTAGGGGATGGGTGCATTCTTATAATCTAATTCTTCCAGATAGTTCAGGTAAGCAAAGTTGCCTTCGAGTGTCCAGCGGTTTTTAATTAAATCTGCCACAAAACTGATGTTTGTTTGTGTTTGCAGTTTTTTTGTTTGCGATTCACTTTCCCCGTAAAGTACGCCAATGGTATTAGCGGCTGTTTGAGTTAAAGTACCATCCGGGTTAAATACTTTTGCAAGGGGAGAACCACTTCCCGATATATTTATTAAACCCCACACGTTCGAATTCCTGAATGGATCAGAATATTTGTAGGTCGATAATTCAGTGTTGCTCTTTACTTCCAGCCACGGAGTTACTTTAACGCCGCCATTAATGCGCAGATTGTACCTGCTATATTTGTCCTGGCGAATACTGTACATGCCCGCTTGGTCATAGTAGCGTCCTGATATCCGGTAATTTAGTTTATCATCGCCACCGGCGACACTTAATGAATGATCCATCGCAGGAATATTATCATTATACAATACTTTATACCAGTCTGTATTTCCATAATATACATAGTTTCCTGTTGATGGATTAATGCTAACATCCGGTAGCAAACCAGGATGTTCAGCGCGATATTTTAATGAATCGAGATAGGAAGTTGAAAATGGCAATCCGCTGCTGCCGATAGAAGAAGCGACGGAATTATAATCATACCAGGACGAATAACTTTCGTTAAATGATTTTGCCCAGGTATAGCCATCTGTAACCAAATCCGGAGTTACGGTTTTCTCATTAATCGCATAGCTTCCTGAATAGGTAATTTGCGGCTTTGATTTTTTCGGTGATTTTGTAGTGATTAGAACCACACCAAAAGATCCGCGCGAACCATAGATAGCCGCTGAAGCAGCATCTTTTAAGACTGTAACACTTTGTATGTCATCTGGGTTCAGATTTGCCGGATCTCCCCAAACCCCGTCAATTAATATCAGGGCAGAGCCACCAGCTCCTATCGAAGTAAGTCCTCTTACATTCCAGGCAGGGCTTGTCGTTGGATTGCCATCTGAAAATGAAATGTTCAGGTTTGGAATTACCCCTTGCAAAGCCCGTGATACATTCGGAACCGGCCGGTTCTCAAAATATTCACTTCCGACCTGATCTACTGCCCCGGTAAGATTGGCTTTTTTCTGAGTGCCATAACCGACTACTACTACATCGCCTAAAAGTTGATTGTCTTTTTCCAACTGCACGTTGATGACTGTCCTTCCATTTACAGCTACCTCCTGTGATACCGAGCCAACAATAGAAAAAACAAGCGTATCCTTCGCACCTGTGCCGGTAATTTTATAATTGCCCTCGTTATCCGTGATGGTTCCCCGTGCAGTGCCTTTAATGATAACATTTGCACCCGACAGAATCTCTCCGGAAGTGCTGCTGACGTTTCCAGAAATGATACTCTGAGAATTTGCACGGCTTGAAAGGATAAAGAACACAAAAAAAAACGGCAGCATTTTTATGTGTTTTATATCTCTCAAAAAAAACGTTTCAACTTTAAATTTCAAGTGATCTTCTCTCATAATGAAAAATTTTAGTGATTTTTTTGTAGATGATTGTGTATATATGTCTTACATTTGTACGTCAAATATAGGACTTATTTAATTAAAAAAAATTATCAGCGCTTTTTTTTTAAATTTGTTCGCCTCAAAAAAATTACTTTAAACACTTATCGATAACACTTAAAATAATAAATTGATCCAGCTCTCCAAATTAAAACCGATAGCGACTGAAACGCAGGTGGATAAAATTGAAAAAACGCTCCAGGAGTATTTTGAATCAGCCAACCTGCAACCAGGCGACTTGTTGCCCAAAGAAACGGAGTTGTCAAAGGCGCTGGGTGTAAGCAGAACCGCCCTGAGGGAAGCCCTTTCGCGTTTTAAAACGCTGGGATTAATTGAAAGCAAAAAAAACAGGGGAATGACGCTCACTTCTCCTGACCTGTTTTTAAACATGGAACGGATAATGTCTCCGAAACTCCTGGGAGATCAAACTATGAATGACATTTTTGAATTGAGGTTGGTTTTGGAAATCGGGATCTGTGAGTTATTATTCAAACGGAAAAATCCGGAAAATCTTGAAGCCTTAAAGGCGATAGTTGCAAAGGATGAAAAAGCCAACAGCATCAAAGAAATATTAAAGTATGATGTTGAGTTTCATTCAATGTTATATGAAATATCAGGCAATGAAACCATGTTGCGATTCCAGAAGTTGCTTATTCCTATTTTTGATTTTGTGTATCATAAATCGCAATTGGAAAAGCAAGTTATCTTAAAAAAGAATGAAGTGAGCCACCGGGATCTCTATAACTCACTGCTTGAGGAAAATCCGGATGCTTTTAGAACGAAAATGAAAAAGCATCTGAAGCCTTATTTTGAAAATATCAGCAGCTAAAACTTTAGTTTCCCTTTAATAAAGTCGCACGTTTGTTGTCTTAATTGATGGTTATTTGGATAAGGAAAGCGAATCTTCATAACAGGAGTGCGCCGCTCGTCATACTCTGTTTATGCTATTCTTATTTTTCCAATTCTTATTAGTATTCAGAAGGTATTTTTCATTTTGGTGAAAAATGGCTTCCTGCTTTTGCATTCAAGATTCCCTAAAATATCACCCATACTGCCGGAGTTCAAACTGTACAATCTTTTGAAAGGTTAATGATCTCATATAACAGTAATAAAAATCTTTTAAAGCTTTTATCACACAGGTGATATTTATCAATCCCTTTGAAGACTTTGGCGCCCATTCTGATGTCGGTTTGTTTATATTTTTTAGTCTTCAATATTAGTTGGGCGGCAATAAGCACGTTAATATATATTAGGCATTTCTGAAGGTAAAATTTATTTTCAAACGAGACGTATTTTTTATTATTTGTATTGCCTTTAAAATTTGGATTGCCTTTCATCTTTTCTTTTTATTTTCACCATTTAATGTGCAAAAAGAGTTACCACAAAATATTAGAATACTCCTAAGACAGGCTGGTACCCGCCGGCAGAACAATGTTCATCAGGGGGGCTGCCAGAATTAATTATGCAACCGAAAATATAAAACGGCATAACTATAAAGAGGCAGTAAGAGTAGATATTCCACGGTAAAAGGTTTCATTAGCAATAACTTTATCAGTAAACGCATAAATAATCCGGTTTTTTATTTTTAATTATACTGACGTTTGGGAACGTCAGACGACCCTTTTTTTCTTCTCAACATGACTATTTTTTAATGCTTGTAAAAAGAAATATAGCAATGATCAAAACCATAATTTCAGCAGGTATTTTTTTAAATCTTTCTGTAAACGCGCTTTATGCACAGGTGCCATCACATGCTGAAGCACAGGCTAAGCCGAAAGAGAAAACCGCTTTTCAAACCAGCAGCCCCTGGATTCCGCAAATAGATGTGCGTTCAGATATTGCAATTGTTTACGGAGCTGGTGACCGGTCTGACATGAGTTTCGCGCAGCGGGTACAATCATGGCGCGATCGCGGTTATCAAACTGATTTTATGACCGGTATCGCATGGGGTAATTACCAGGATTATTTTCTCGGAAAATGGGATGGCAAAAACCATTTGGGCGAAGGCCAGGTGCAGCGAAATGGCGATACAATATGGCACGGAAAGAATGTTCCGTACATAGTGCCCGTGGCTTCTTTCATTAATTATATGAAGACTGCCATTGTAAAAAAGGTAATTGATGAAGGGATTACT
>JBQCFI010000151.1:0-5295 GCA_051959325.1 Ginsengibacter sp.
GAAGATCAGGATAGTCTTTGATTTTATAATTAAAGCCTAAAAGATCCAATGCGCCGGATTGATAAATAAAATTTTTTTCGGGATTGTTTTCTGTAAGTGCACAGGTAACAGGCCGTGTGGTATCGAGCGCTTTTACTATGCTGACCAATTCTTTCGTAAGGGAAATTCCGCTACTGTCGAACTGTTCGCGAATTTCATTTCCGATGCTCCAGATGAATATGGAAGGATGATTGCGATCGCGCCTGATCATATCCTGCAAATCTTGTTTATGCCATTTTGCAAAATCAAGATGATAATCTTTTTTGTTCTTTGCCTTCATCCACATATCAAAAGCTTCGTCCATTACAATGAAGCCCATTTTATCACACAGGTCTAATAAATCAACTGAAGGAGGATTATGGGCGGTACGAATGGCATTGCAGCCCATTGCCTTTAGAATTTCAAGTTGCCTTTCAATAGCGCGTTTATTTACTGCTGCACCCAGGGCACCCAGGTTTTCATGATCACAAACTCCTAAAATTTTTAAATGCTTCCCATTTAGAAAAAAACCTTTTGCAGCATCAAAATAAAAAGTGCGGATTCCAAAAGGGGTTTCGTACGTATCTATTACTTTTCCGTTTTGAAATATTTTCGATACTGCTTTATACATTACAGGATTGTCAACTGACCACAGTATTGGATTTGATATGGATAGCTTTTGAGAAACAGGTAATTCCTGAGAATCAATTTCCAACTTATTTGTTGCTTTACTGGCAACAATATTTCCTTTTGCATCGTAAATTTTGGTTACCAATAAAATATCGCTTTTCCTTTTAAGTTCACTTTTAATATGGGTGGTGATATTAACCAGTGCACCTTTATTTTTTGAAACAGAAGTGGTGACGTAAGTGCCCCATTCATCAATCGCAATCCTATTCGTGGTAAGCAGCCACACTTTCCGATAGATCCCTGAACCTGTGTACCAGCGCGAATTTGGCTGACCTGAATTATCCACTTTTACCGCGATTACATTTTTTTCTTTTCCAAATTTTAAATAAGGGGTAAGCTCATAGCGAAAAGAAATATAACCGTTCGGGCGTTTGCCAAGATAATGCCCGTTGATCCAGACTTCACTATTGCGATACACTCCGTCAAAATTTATATAAATTCGTTTATCCCTCTCCGTTAGTGGAACGGTAAATGTTTTCCGGTACCAGCCAATGCCAGCAGGCAAAGCACCTTCATTATAAGTAGTAGGATATTCTTTGCTAAATTTTCCTTCAATGCTCCAATCATGCGGCAGGTTTAACGTTCGCCATTTTGTATCATTAAAATTGTATCTAATTGCAGCGCTATCATTTCCCAAAAAAAATTTCCAATCTTTATTAAAGTTGGTAATAGTTCGTTGACCAATGCCCTGGCTGCAGGCGAAGATTAAAAGGTAAAATAATAACGTCTTTATTTTCATTTTATAAATAAGCTAAAATATTTTTCAGGATCATTTTTCCGGCGATACAAAATTGACTTCGCTTTTTCCTAAATCCTTTGATGTGGCGACGGCAATTCCGCGTTGTTCGTTCTTATTTACCGCATTGTAAAAATGGTAAACAACTCCTTTATATTTTAATACAAAAGATTTGTGAGCATACAAATTATCATAAGGTTCAGAAGATTGAATAAGATTGTCTCCAGTCCAGTCGGTCCAATTTACAAGATCATAAGAGCAGGCAAAACGATTGAAAGCGCCTTTTCTATCTTTCCAGAAAGCGCCGTAATAAAACATCACCCATACATTTCCTATCTTTTGTATAACCGGGTCGCCGGTAATTCCAACAGGATGATGAACCACAGGATCATTGCCAAATCTTTTCCAATGTATCATATCATTTGAAACCGCCATTCCTATTCTTTCAAACCATCTCGTTTTTAGATTATTTTTTGCAGAATCTCCGTTGGCATTGTAGAACATCACGAAAGGATAACCCGTAATTTTTTGTTTATCCCAGATGACAGTGCTTTTATATTCCTTCCTGTTTTCCCACCAGCGCACATCCTTATCAGTTGACTTTAATATCGGTTCATCCAATCGTTGCCATTCATGCGCCATCCATGGATTCCCGGTGGTATAAGCCATTCCAATCGAAAGAAGTCCTGATTCATATCCCGGCGTATTTCCCCCGATATAGCTCATCCAATATTTGTTATCATATTGGTTTAATTCGTAACTGCCGCCCCATTTATAATCTTCCAAAGCAACATAACCTGCCTTTTGATCTGCATCCCACTCGGTGGTATCTTTTGAAAAGGAAAGCATCCGTCCCATTTTTTGCCAGTGCAATAGATCTTTACTTTCAGCCAGCCAGGTTTCGTATCCCCTGCCATTGAAAATAATGAAGGACATGTACCACATTTCCCCATTTCTAAAAACGGTAGGGCAATCCAGTTTTTGTGAATTATTTTCCGGCACTAAAACTAATCCATATTTAAAAGGCGTTTTTACTTCTGTATATATTTCCTGATTTTTGTCAGCAGGTACTTCATTCTTTTTATCCTGCGCAAAAGAACAAAGTGAAACAATCAAAAACGCCAGGAAGAGAAAAGATTTTTTTATTTTCATTGATACCAATGTTTATTTTAATGCTGATGAAAAACTAAAAGAAAAAATGATCCTATTTATTCGTTTACTGCTATTTCACAATAAATGTATAAGTGCCTGAATCTACTTTAACCAATGCTTTTCCTTTTTCATCTCCTGCCAGTTTCACATCCTCACGGTCCTGGATAGACGAGTTTCCTTCTTCAATAACTGATGACGAATCTGCCGGAAGATAAATTGTTGCGGTTGTATTTGCCGGTATGGTTACTTTCAATTTAAATTCATGAGCTTCTTTTTTCCAATCGCTAACAATTAATCCATAAACAGATTGATAAGTAGCTTTTGCAGAAGTAATATTACCGACAGGTTCAGGACGAATAATTATATTTTTAAAAGCAACAGAATTATCACTTTGCCTGATGCCTGCAAGCCCCGCATAGAACCATTCCATTAAATGGCCGAGCATTAAATGATTGTTAGAAACCGAAGAAAGCGCCTGCCATGATTCGGTTAACGAAGTAGCGCCTTTTGATAACTGATAACCATAGCCTGGAACATCTGTCCGGTTGTTCATTTCATAAATCACATCCGAGCGGCCTTCATCGCCTAATACCTTTAATAAATAGCGATAGCCAATATCTCCGGATGTAAGACTGTTATTATGCTGCCGTATATCTTTTACAATATTTTGCACTACAGCATCTTTATATTTTGGCTCAACAAGTTTCATATAAACCGCCATAGCATTAGCAGTCTGGCTGCCGCTCCCATATTCTTTTGTTTCTTTATTGAAAAATTTTTCATTGAAAGATTTTTTTACTTCGGCTGCAAGTTTATCATAACCAGATGCTTCATTTTCTTTGCCCAAAAGTGTTGCTATTTTACTTATCACATTAAGATCGTAGTAATAAATCGCAGTGCCGGTGATGCCCATCGGTGTCAATTGGGATACGCCCGGATGGTTCGGCCCGAGGTCGTACCAATCGCCAAGCCCCTGCGAAAGAATATTATCTTTTGCCTTTGTTTTTAAATATGCAATATATTTTTGCATCATCGGATAACTTTCTTTTAGTATTTCACTATCTCCATACCAGTGATATAAATACCACGGCAATAAAATACCGGCGCTGCCCCATTCGGGAGAATCGCGGAACATACCATTTCCAAAATCAAACACTACGTACTCAGGCGCAATTTCAGGAATCAGTCCTTCCGGCGTTTGAGCAGCCATCATATCGCGAACGGTCTTTCTGAAATAATTATGCACGTCATAATTGTATTGAATTGAATTACTCATCAGATGCGCCTGTTCGAGCCAGCCCAATTTTTCCCTATGTGGACAATCGGTCAGTACATTCATCAAATTGCTTTTGATGGCCCAGTTTATCAAAGTGAAAGTGCGGTTGAACAATTTGTTCGAACATTTAAATGTGCCTACGGTTTTCGCATCATTTCTAATATGCAATCCGTTTACAGAAATAATTGTGGGAAGGTGATGGATATTTGAAGACATTGGCAATGCGGCTCTTTCAATTTGCAGATAACGAAAACCATAATAAGTAAAACGCGGATGCCATGTTTCTGCAGCGCCGCCTTTCAGAATATAATCATCATAATGAGGAGAACCTGTGGCACGCTGGTTGGCTGTTCCTTCTTCGTTTAGCAATTCTGCTGGTACGATCCGAACCGTATCTCCTTTGTTTCCTTTGATGGTGATTTCCGGGATGCCTGATGCATTTTGTCCAAGGTCATACACTATCACGCTGTCGTTAATTTTAGTGATCTTTTTTGGAGTAAATATTTCTTCAACTTTTACATGCCCCGACATTTGAGAATGAAGTTCAGGCGGCCCATTGGTTATTTCAACCTGCTTCCAGTTTTTATCATTGAAAGACGCTTTGTCCCAACCAGTTTGTTCGAGATTGGCGTTATAATCTTCACCACCATAAATACTTGTGTAAGTTATCGGCCCTTTATGTGTTTTCCATGAAGCATCACTTACTATATTTTCAGTAGAACCGTCTTTATATTCCAGCGCGAGACGGCAAATCATTTTAGGAAAACCATAAGCATCGGTAAGTTTGCGGTAACGCCGATCCCTGGGAATAAAATAAAACCCATTTCCCAACATTACGCCAATTGCATTTTCACCTGGTTTAAGTTGTTTGGTAACATCAAAAGTGACGTACATCGCTTCTTTTTTATATTCTGTCCACGTGGGATCAAGAAAATGATCTCCTACTTTTGCGCCATTCAAATGCATTTCAAATTGTCCCACCCCTGAAATGAAAACAGTTGCTTTTTTCAATGTCTTTTTTACTATAAATTGTTTCCTGATCAACGGCAAAACATCATTTAAAGGACCTCTCTTTTTTTTGCCTTTGCCTTCCTCTCCCGGAACAATATGAAGCGAATCGGGAAGCGTCAAATATGCGATCCATTGCGCATTTTTCCAATCATTTTTAGTAAGCAATCCCATTTGCCAGCTATTGGTTTTGCTCCAACCGGATTGATTATTTTTATTATCCCAAACCATTACTTTCCAATAGTAAGTTTTATTCGCCTGCAAAACTTTTCCGGCATAACGGATATCAGCAGACGAGCTTTTATCTTGTTTTTTTGTATCCCAAACATCGCCTATGTTTTGATGAATGTTCGAAATATTATCTGAAACTAAAATGCGGTAAGCAGTTTGTAAAACGCCACGTTGTCCTGAAATT
>JBQCFI010000152.1:0-4008 GCA_051959325.1 Ginsengibacter sp.
GGTAATATCATCCGAGGTAGGTCCAAGACCGCCTGTGATCAGCGCCACATCTGCATTTCCTTTTTCACTTTCAAGGGCATTCCATATCTCATGCGCATCATCTCCGACAGCGATTCTCTTTGTAACCGCGATGCCCGCACGATTCAATTGTTGGGCGATCCACGCGCTGTTTGTATCTATTACTTGTCCGATCAACAGTTCATCACCAATGGTAATTATAGAAGCATTTATATTTTTCATGCCGCAAAATTAATCAGAAAGGTTTTCGAATCTCAAACTCTTTTATGAACAGAAACTTTTAGTTTTGAATGAAAAGGTCGCCGACCGTCAGAACGTTCGCAACCTTGATTATTTAAAACCTCAAATTATTTCCATTGAAAAGATTATTTATTTTATTTCTATTGATTTATGGATTCAAAACGGAAGCCCAAAAGATTGACCAGGTATTTAATACCGCTTTTAAAAAATTAGCGGAAGACCCTACTTTCAAACATGCCACCATCAGTCTTTATGTGATTAACACCACAACCGGCAAACCGGTAACTGAAGTGAACACAGAGATTGGAGTGGCGCCCGCAAGCTGCCAGAAAGTAATCACAGCATCCACAGCTTTTGAATTGCTCGGACATGATTATTCGTATAAAACAACCCTTGGATATACCGGGAATATAGCAAACGGAGTTTTAAACGGAAATCTTATTATCAAAGGCAGTGGTGATCCTACTTTGGGAAGCTGGCGCTATGATCAAACGAAGGAAGAAAATGTTATCAATGATCTTAAAAATGCTGTATCACGATTGGGCATACGAGCAATTAACGGCCACGTATATGCAGATGAAAGTTTGTGGGATGCAGAAGCAACTCCAAACGGCTGGGTTTGGCAGGATATCGGAAACTATTATGGCGCCGGTGCCAGGGCGCTCAATTGGCGTGAAAACCAATACGACCTTTATTTAAAATCAGGAAACAATATCGGTGATCCGGTAGAAATTGCCGGGACAAAACCTGCTTTTGTAGAAGGGCTTAATCTGAAATCAAAAGTTACTTCTGCTGCCAAAGGTACCGGCGATAACAATTATATTTATATGCCTTTGAACGATCAGTATGGATATGTTAGAGGCACCACTCCCGTTAATGAAAATCGCTTTACCATTGCCGGGGCAATGCCGCATCCTGCTGTGCAACTGGCTTTGACACTGGAAGCCGCGTTGAAAAATGAAAGTGTGGAAAAAGCTGCTGCCGATTATCGCCCTGCAAGTAACACAGCGAATGCGAAAGTTTTTTACACTTATTCATCTCCGGTTCTTGACAGTATTATTTTTCATTTCCTCCGCCGCAGCATCAATTTGTATGGCGAAGCTTTGATCAAAACAATGGCTTACAATTTTACAAAAATTGGCAACACGGATAGTGGCGTAAACGTTATTCAGAATTTTTGGAAAGATAAAGGCATCGAGCCTTATGCGATCAATATTGTGGATGGCAGCGGCCTCTCTCCTTCCAATCGTGTTACCACAAAGGCGCTGGTGACGGTGATGGAATATGCGCGAAAACAAAAGTGGTTTCCTTCTTTTTATGATGCACTACCTACCATCAGTGGTATCAAAATGAAAAGTGGTTCTATCAATGGAGTAATTTCTTATACAGGCTACATAAAAGGTAAAGACAATAATCAATACACATTTTCTTTTGTGATCAACAATTACGATGGCAGCGGGAATGAAGTGAGGAAAAAAATGTGGAAATTATTGGGAATTCTTTAAGTTGAGCGTTGATCGCTGAAGGTTGAATATTGAATACTGCATATTCAATGTGCAATTCTCAGGTTTGAATTCGTTTACCATTTACTATCCACAACTCACTATTCACAATTCACTATTGGCATACCTCTTGTAATATTTTTTCAAAAATACTTTTATGAAAAATGATCCAAAAAATCAGTCCACAGATGACAATGAAAAAGCAAAGAACCAACAAGATTCTGACAATACAGATGATGCTGTAGAAGACGATGGAACCCCGGTTTTGGAAGAAGAAGATCTGGAGGAAAATGATATTGATGAGGATGAAGCTGAAGACATCGAATGGGATGAACCAAAATCCAAATGATCATTCTTCCTTATTTTTTAACCAACAAATAGAACAGGAAACTGTTTTATTTGTTGGTTTACTGTAATCTATAAAAAAGAAAAATCAATCAATTTTATTTTCCGTGATCGCTTACTTCTTTTGGAAATTTATCAGCGATTAAATTCAGATTCATTCCATGTTCCAGGTAGCCCTTTAATCCATCGAGCACCGTAGTAAATCCGCCTGTATTATTTTTAATTACTTCAATTAATTCATCACCTTTTTCTTTGAATCCATAGTTTTTGATGACTACATAAGTTGAGCCGTCTTTCAACACGGTAAACTCAAAGTCCACGGTAGTCGCAGGATTCCCCCACTCTATTGAAATCTTTTTATCCTGAACAATGTCCTTTACCAATACCTTCGTTGAAATACCATACATTTCCCATTCCCAGGTTATTGTTTCGCCAACCTTCAATGGTCCGCTGGATTTTGTAAACCAAAAATTAGTGGTAACACCGGGATCGATAAATGCATTGAAAACTTCAGAAACCGGCTTTCTGATCAGCATTTGTGTTTCTACTACCGCAATATTTTTTTCTGACATGATCATAAAGTTTTTGCTTAGTTCATCACCGGTCGCAGATGCGCTTTGAGTATCTGCATCACCATCAACCGGCTTTGAAGAAAGAATGTTTGTAACGAATAACGCAATTGCCGCTCAAAGATAAAGGTTTGCTCATTTCCGTCAATTAGTTGTACAACATAGTTAACGACTGATGGTAAAGGGTGATCCTCATGGAGAAAATAGTGCTTTTACCCGATTGTTATAATAGATAAGAATGAATACCTTTGAAATTGCACGCCTTTTTCATCCAAAGAAAAATTAAAAAATTCCAACTCCTTGCAGAATTTACCGGATCGCCAAAGCACTTTTTGAATAACTTTTTTGTTTCACCCTCTGCAAAGCCGCATCATTTATGGACTTCTTAAAACAACCATTATGCGACATGCAAATTATTCCCCCGCTTGTCTTTTGATTTTTCTCGTGTGTTTTGCCAGCAGCCTTTTTGTAAGAGCCCAGGATAAGCAGCAACCGGCTGCAGCAGGACGAAACAGTATTAACCTGTACGTCGGACTGGTCGAATATAACATCAACTATGAACGAAACATCATTCAAAAGCCGCGCTCGCACAGCAATCTGAGGCTTGGATATGGTCATGCCGGATTTTATACAGCAGGAGAAGGCAATTACATAAATCCTGTATTCGTTCATTTGATCGGAGCCAAAAATTCGTTTTTTGAAATTAACGCCGGGTTAAAATGCATGATCACCAACAGCCTGAGCAGCCCAAAATTTTTACAAACGTTTGTACCGGATATATTTTTAGGTTATCGTGTTGAAGAACGCGTAAAGGGAATAATTTTCAGGAGTGGATTTTCATATCCCACGGTCCTGAATATCGGATTTGGATATAAGTTCTGACTGTTAAAATCGATATCAACGCTTATTTGCACGAACCATTTTTTTAGCAGCTTTGAATCCTGAAATATTTACCCCAAACCTTATTCACCTTAGTAAGTACTCCTTTCGTAATCCCCTTATTACCTTGTTAGCGGCAAATATTCTCTTCGCATAATAATGTAATAAGGTTGGCTGAACCGGGAACACATTGAGTTAGTAAGATTATAAGGTTGAACAATTTTCGCTAAAAAAAGACCGACGGATATTGAGAACAATTTATTACGAGATGCGCCGCTTATTAAACTCAATTCACCGTTCACGCTTTACGATGTATCCTGAAATTTTTATCCCACTTCTTATTCACTTAAGTAACGGAGTGCCTCTTTGATAATCCAGTTTGTTAGCTTCTTAGCACCGTTCACGATTCACCTAAACACCACGATCCCTACTACAAACAGAGTCCCTCCCTATAC
>JBQCFI010000153.1:0-10951 GCA_051959325.1 Ginsengibacter sp.
GCAAACCAAAGCTGGCAAGCGTTCCGTTCTTGATAAATTTTCTTCTGTTCATAATAATTATTTCGCAGTTTTTTAGAGCAGGCTTTTTATTATTTAATTAAAAATACGAATTCCTGTTATTTGTTTGTTTACTGTATCAAAGATGAGCTTTCCTTTTAAAAATCTTACTTTTAAAAGCATTATTTTCTAACAAAAAAGAAAGAGAAATCCATCTTGTTTGTTTAACGATAATCAGTTTCACGTTTTTAAAGCTGTATTTTTGTATAAAATAATTTATGGAAGCAATCAGACATATTCTCAAATCAGATTCCCGCGAATTGAATATCTTATTGCCCGATAATCTGGTAAATGAAGAATTGGAAGTAATTATTTTCAAGGTAAAAGATGCGGAAGAAGCCTGTGTTAAATCTACTTACCAAAGTCAGAAAGGTAAGTTATCAAAGGTTGAAGCAAAAAAAATGTTACTACAGGTTGAAAAATCAAGGAAAGAATGGCCATAAATTATCTATTTGACAGCAATATTGTTATTTATTTTTTAGGCGGGTTTGGATTAAATGAAAATGCATTAAAAAGGCTGGATAATATTTGCAAGGAGGGACAAAATATTTCTGTTATTTCAAAATTAGAATTACTTGGTTTCAATTTTATTTCTGAATCTGATGAAAATGAAATGAAAGAATTTATTGGAAAATCGGTAGTTCATTTTATTAATGAGGAAATAGAAAAAGAAACCATCCAAATCAGGAAAGCTGTAAAAATTAAATTAGCCGACGCTATCATTGCCGCCACATGTATAGCTAATGATTTTACATTGCTTACCAGAAATGTTGATGACTTTAAAGTTATCAATCGCTTAAAAATCGTAAATCCATTTGTTTGGTAATTATTCCAAAGAATCCTTTATAAGCCGATGTCTATTCATTTTCTGCTGAGTGAAAAATTAGAAATTGCTTATTTTTTGCCTGCTACTGCTTGCGAAACATCCATTTACAATAACTAAAAAGTATATATTTTCTTTATTAGAAAACTTCTTTATTTTTTATTGCGTAATTTTAACCCTCAAAATTTTTCAAATTCTCTGTTGGAGTGCCGTTGAATGGCATATCCTTTGAGGCTTTGAAGGCATTAAAAAAATAAAAAAAAGCACAAATGAATAATGTAAAAAGCATTCACGATTTAGGGCAAAGCATCTGGCTCGACTTTTTTGATCGTGAATTAATGGACAGCGGCAAACTTCAACAACTGATTGATGAAGATGGCCTCACCGGGATCACTTCCAATCCTTCCATTTTTGAAAAAGCGGTTACCAGCAGTTCCGACTATGATGAAGATATCCGAACACTGGCTGGTGAAGGCAAAAATGACGAAGAAATATTCTTAGGATTTGCTGTAAGTGACATTCAGCGTGCGGCAGATATTTTGAAACCGGTTTATGACAAAGCAAAGGGCACGGATGGCTTTGTGAGCCTTGAAGTGTCGCCACATCTGGCAAATGATAGTGAGGGGACAATAAAGCAGGCGCGTCAATTGTGGAAATCTGTTAGCCGGAAAAATGTAATGATCAAAATCCCTGGAACGAAAGAAGGTTTGGTCGCAATTAAACAATGCATCAGCGAAGGAATCAATATTAATATTACTTTGTTATTTGGCCTTCCCCGTTATCGTGAAGTAACAGAAGCGTACATTTCCGGACTTGAAGCGCGTGTAAAAAATAACCAGCCGATAGATCACATCGCTTCAGTAGCCAGTTTTTTTCTGAGCAGAATTGATGTGATGCTTGATCCGGTGTTGAAAGAAAAAAAATTAGATAATCTTGTTGGAGAAATAGCGATTGATTCAGCAAAAGAAGCCTACCAGATTTTTAAAGAAGTTTTTTTTGGCGACCGTTTCAGAAATCTCGAAAAGCAGGGAGCAAAAAAACAAAAAGTTTTATGGGCAAGCACCAGTACAAAAGACCCTTCTTTCAGTGATGTAAAATACGTGGAAGCCTTGATTGGTCCAGATACCATCAACACGCTTCCTTTGGAAACAATTGAAGCATTCAGAGATCATGGTAAACCAGTTGATCATTTGGAAAATAACCTGGTTCACGCAAAGCAGGAATTGAATCAATTGCAGGAAAACGGGATCAACATAGACGACATTACCCAAAAATTAGAAGAAGAAGGTGTTCAGAAATTTAATAAAGCGTATGATTCATTGCTAAAAGCAATTGATTCAAAAAAGAAAAAGCAAATGGCTTAATAACTTTTGGTTTTTTTTCTTATTGCTAAAACCAGCTGCTATTTTTTAAAATAATTAATCTTAATTAAATGAAAATAGGAATAAATGGTTTTGGAAGAATCGGAAGGGCTTCTTTGAAAGTGATCATGGATACGCCTGAATTGGAAGTAGTAGCCATCAATGATTTAATGACTATTGATAATGCGGCGTATCTTTTGAAATATGATAGCGTTTATGGAATTTATGATAAAGAAGTAAGCGAGCAGGGCGATACATTGAACGTTGGTGATAAAAAGATAAAGTATTTATCGATAAAAGATCCTGCAGCTTTACCCTGGAAAGACCTGCAGGTAGATACCGTAATCGAAAGCACCGGGCTTTTTACCAATCGTGAAGATGCGGAAAAACACATTCATGCAGGTGCGAAACATGTGGTTATTTCAGGTCCTACAAAAAGTGTTGACACGCCAACAATTGTACATGGAGTAAATACACAGGATGGAAAAGTAGCGATCTTTTCATGTGCAAGTTGTACCACCAATAATATAAGCCCGTTGATAGAAATCATGGGCAGAAGAATCGGGATCAAAAAAGCGATTTTAAACACTACGCATGCTTATACCGCTTCACAAGGATTGGTAGATGGTCCATCAAAGAAAAAGCCCAGAATGGGAAGAGCGGCCGCAATGAACCTCGTTCCTGCAACCACCGGCGCAGCAATAGCAACGACAAAGGCATTGCCGCAATATAAAGGCAAGTTTGACGGAATATCTATTCGTACACCGGTTGTGGTTGGCTCAATGTCGGATATTACTTTCATTGCAGAACGTGCTACTTCCGCTGAAGAAATTAATTCGATTTTAAAAGAGGAAGCAGCGACCGAACGATATAAAAAAGTGGTTTCTGTTTCAGAAGAACCATTGGTTTCTACCGATATTATACAAAGCACTTTCGCTGCTGTAGTCGATACAGAAATGACGCGGGTAGTGGATGGGGATTTGTGCAAAGTAATGGCGTGGTATGATAATGAATGGGGATTTACCAATCAAATGATACGACAGATACAAGAGTTATAATTTTTTTGAAAAAAATATTTTAAACCATAAACAAAAGCATTATGAAAAGTGAAGAATTGTATTCCGTGCCCACACCCGAAAATTCACAATTGCGGGCAAAAGCCACTCCTGAAATAATGGACGCGTGGCGTAATTTTAGCAGAACAGTTTTTAAAGCAGGTGCTTTGGACGAAAAGACCAAGCAATTAATAGCGATCGCAGTTGCCCATGTTACCCAATGTCCGTATTGCATTCACAGCCATACCGAACAGGCAGTGAGAAAAGGATGCAGCAAAGAAGAAATAATGGAAGCAGTTTGGATTGCAGCCGAAATGAGGGCGGGTGCGGCATATTCGCATTCCGCATTAGCAATGGATGAAATGATGGCGATCGAAAAATCTAAAGCAAGCAAGGTAGCTGAATAGGCAAAAAAATTAAAACAACAGTAACAAACAGATAACGGCATTTGTCATTTTATCAAATATGGATAGCTGTGCCTTTATCTTTCAATAAACTTCAGTAAACAAAGAAATACTTGAAATTCCTGTTTTTAACGCTGTCTTTTATTGGATAAAAATACACCGGCAAAGATCAATACCGCTGCGATTATTTTATAAAAGGACAGATATTCTTTTAAAAAAATAGTTGCAATAATGACTGCGAAAACCGGTTGCGAATAAATGTAAGCACCGGCTTTGGAAGCGCTTAATTTTTGTATACCATAAACATTGAAAACATAAGCAAAAAAAGTTCCGGGCACCACCACCATGAATAAAAAGAACCAGTCTTTCGGAGCAAAAAGTTGCCACGTGATTTCTGTAAATTCTGTATAACAAAACGGCAAGGTCATTAAAAAGCCAATGGTAAAAATCCAGCGAATTACCTGCACTGCAGAATATTTATTCATAAGTGGTTTTACCAAAATAAAATAAAATGTATAAGCAACCGAGCTTAAAATAACGAGAGTATCACCGAAAAGTACGTTTTCGCCGGGTGGCGAAATTTCTCTGTGGCTAACCAATAAAACCGCACCCATCGCGCCGAGTAATAATCCTATCATTTTGGCAATCGTTATTCCCTCATGCAAAATTCTTGCGGCAATAATAGTGATCAGGATAGGCGTTATTAATGTGAGCAGCGCCGCGTGAATTGGAAAAGTAAGCGACAGGCCCTGGATGAAAAGCAATTGGTTGAGTGCGATAGCGGTAAGCGTACATAAAATCAATGCAGGAAAATCTTTTTTCTCGATTTTTTTTTCAGGCCGTTTAAATAAAAATAAAATCCAGAATAGAACAAGGCTTACACTAACGCGGATGATATTTATTCCCAGTGGCCCTGCATAATGATGTGAAGTGAAATACTTGATGGCGCTGTAGTTCGTTGCAAAAAAAAGATTCGTCCCTAGTAGCCCCAGATGCGCTTTTAATGTAGAATTCAAAATACTTTATTGAATTGCAAAATTGCCGGATTTTAACGACAGCACAAATTCGCCAATCACTTTCTGATAATTTTCATCAGATAGATCGATCGTTTTAAAGCTGAATGATTCACAGTTTTCCAATGCATTTATTATAGAAAAATCTTTTTGTTTGGTTGAAAAAAAACATCCTTTTTCCAAAAGATATTTCGCAAGATATTCTTGTTCAGTTTGTCCTGGAGTGGGAATTAAAATCGCCTTTTTTCTCAACAAAGCAAAATCCATCACACTCGTGTAGCCGCTTCTGCTGATAATCAGTTTCGATTGTGCAATGATCTTATTCAATTCATTTGCCGTAAGATGATTCTCCATTTTTATAGAACCTTCAAAAGCAGCAGGAACAGTGCCTTCGGAAGGAAGGCCACGAATTAAAAAAACGTTTCCAGGAAAAGTTTTTAATTGTTCCAAAATTTGATTTTCAAAAATGGTTCGCTGTGGCTCAGGGCCTGAAATGGTAACCAGCAGATCGTAAATTTCTTCTACGTTTGATAAAGGTTTAAACCTGGATAAAGGGCCAATATAAACAACATTCGAAGGAATTTTTTTTGGATGAGAAAGCGCTCCGGCAAGTCCATTTTCTTTAAAGTCAGGAACCCAGCAATGTTTATATTTTTTGATAAAAAAATAATGAATTTTTTGTGCAATGGCTTCTGTGAACGGGTTTCCTGTTTTGATACAAAGCTGATGCGTAATATAAACCGAAGGGATTTTATTAGAGTACATTCCAAAGCGGTTATCAGAAATAACTGCGTCTATTGAATGCTCTTTAATGATCCTGGAAAGCCACTTTTTTTCTTTGAACATTTTAAAAATGACTTTTGGAAACTGGTATAATAATTTCAGACCAAAAAATCTTTTTGAATAACTGTATTCAATTTCATATCCCGGATAGCGTAAAAATACGGTGGAAGGGAATTCTTTTTTTAATAATGAAAAGTTTTTTTTATCTGCAACAATAAACACTTGACAATTCTCCGAAATTAGTTCTTTAATAATTGGAATACAACGTGTTGCATGGCCAAGACCCCAGTCGAGTGGAGCGATAAGGATCCTGATTTTCTCATCCGGATTGTTAAAATTTTTTTCTTTTTTCAAAAACTTTACAATATTTATTCGTGAAAATAGTTTAATTTGGTGTTATGAATTTTTTTCGCTTTTCTATAAAATTAAATATAGAAAGCTGACTTGAATTCATTTCGACTATTAAATCAATATTATATTTTAATGAAAAACTTAAACCGGGCCTTGTTCATTTTATTGATAATTGTATCTGTTCTTGCGATAAGCTGCAGTGCTTCCCGCAAAAATAAATGCGGTTGTCCAGCAAAGAGCGGCATGGTCGGTTACTAAAATCCTAAACAAAATGGACAAGTTCAATCGCGATCTGTTGGTGTTGTTCAAAGAAAAATCCAATCAAAAATCCATCGAACATGAAGTAGAACTTCTTCACGAACTTTTATTTCATGTGGAAAAAATAGACAACCTCGTTACGTCCTTCGAGGTGGTGAACATAAACAAATACAGGATTTCGTCGAACCACAAGTTAGTAAAGGAAACGTTGGGTCAAAGGCATTTAAAACCTTTTGTGTTTTTGAATAATAAAAACTGATTTTATTACTCCAAGATCGTCCAAACTTCTCTTCCACGCAATAATTTATCTAAATCACCCGAACCTTTTGATTGAGCATCATTAATTTGTTGCTGCATGATGTCTTCATAGCATGGCCGTTCTGTTTCGTAAAAAACGCCAAATGGCCGTGGAAAATGATGTGCTAATTTCGGATCATCATACATCCTGGTGAGAATTTGTGCTTTGTAAAAGTCCTTTTCATCATGTATCCAGAGATCATTTTCAGTGGTCGTTCCATCTAATTCTACGATTTCCGGGTTTAAGCCATTTAAACGGATCCCTTTATTTTTTTCAGCTCCAAATATCAAAGGTTGGCCATGCACCAGAAAAATCGCTTCTTCCTGTTTGGTTTTTTTATCGGTAAAAATTTCAAAAGCGCCATCATTAAAAATATTGCAGTTCTGATAGATCTCCAGGAAAGAAGAACCCTTGTGATGGGCAGATCTTAAAAGCATTTCCTGCAAATGTTTTGGATCCCGGTCCATGGTTCTGGCTACAAAAGTTGCATCGGCGCCGAGAGCAAGTGCAGCAGGATTAAAAGGATGATCAATACTTCCAACCGGCGAGCTTTTCGTGATTTTTCTTTGTTCGCTGGTGGGAGAATATTGTCCCTTTGTCAAACCATAGATTTCATTATTAAAAAGCAAAACATTCACATCAAAATTGCGTCGCAGCAGGTGAATGGTATGATTGCCTCCAATGCTCAAAGAATCACCATCTCCTGTTACGATCCATAAACTCAATTCAGGCCTGCTGGCTTTTAAACCGCTGGCAATAGCAGTTGCACGGCCATGAATACTATGCATTCCATAAGTATTCATATAATAAGGAAAACGGCTGCTACAGCCAATTCCTGAAATAATTACAAAATTCTCTTTTGGAATTCCCAAAGTTGGAAACACTTTTTGTACCTGTGCCAAAATAGAATAGTCGCCACAGCCGGGGCACCAGCGCACTTCCTGGTCGGTCATAAAATCTTTGGAAGTCAGTTTTTGGGGAGCAATTGCAATATCATTCATCTCAAAAAATTAGGATGTCAAAGTTACTATATATGCAATAATCAGAAAGTATATGAATTGTGAAATGCGGAATAAAATTTTTTAAAACAAAAACCGTCGGGATTACCGTATCACTTAGAATTTTCGCAGATTTTCGAGCATAAGAATCACAATTATTCCAAGCAATTTTCACAAATATCATAGCAAGCTATGAGCAAAAACTTGTCCTAAGAAAAAGCAAATCTTTGTTATTTGTTGCTTTGCTGCAAATGGAAAAAAGATTTTTAACCAAAAAAAATTTGGCAAATTAAAATCCGGCGCTCAACTTTGCGCCAGTTCTTTGTGGTTCACTTATCAAGAAAGGCAGAGGGAATGGCCCGTTGACGCCTTGGCAACCTAAAATGGTTTTAAAAACATTAAAAGGTGCTAATTCCAACTTCACAATCGTGGGGAAAGATAAGACAGACTCAAGTTTTAATTAATAATAATTGGCTTTGCCGGTTTAAAATATATTAACTCATCTGATTCTGTCAGGTGAGTTTTTTTTTGCTCCAAATTGTGCTCCAGGACACATAACTGGCGAAGTTGTTTGCTTTTTGATAAATCGATTTAAAAAGAATTGAAAAAATTAAGTGAAATGCAACAAGTATAAAATTTTAAATAACATAAATGGAAACACATAAGAGATTGGTATTAGGGATTTTCGGTTTCGGTGTTGTTGGTGAAGGACTTTATAAAGTGCTCAATCAAACACCATCGTTAAATGCAGTGATCAAAAAAGTTTGTATCAAAAACAGCAATAAAAAAAGAAATGCGCCACTGGAATTATTTACCACCGATCGTGATATTTTGCTAAATGACCCCGAAATAAATATCATTGTTGAATTGATCGATGATGCAGATGCCGCTTATGAAATTGTGAAAACTGCTTTCACGAATGGCAAATCCGTAGTGAGCGCCAGTAAAAAAATGATTGCGGAGCATTTACCTGAATTATTAGAACTGGAACAAAAAACCGGAGCCTCATTCCTTTATGAAGCTGCTTGTTGCGCATCCATCCCTGTCATCAGAAACCTGGAAGAATATTATGATAACGACCTTTTGCATTCGATCAATGCGGTGGTAAACGGCTCTACGAATTATATCCTCACAAAGATGTTTGAGGAAAAGCTTTCTTTTAAAAATGCTTTGTTGCAGGCACAGCAACTCGGATTTGCAGAAAGCAATCCTGTATTGGATGTGGAAGGATACGATGCGCTCAATAAATGGACTTTTCTATTAACCCATGCTTATGGAATTTTGCCTAAAACAGATGATATCGTTTTTACAGGGATACAAAGTGTTACCGCAGAAGATGCGCAGCAGGCTGAGAAAAAAGACTGTGTAATAAAACTGGTGGCTTCTGCAAAAAAATTAAAGAACGGAAAAGTGGCTGCGTATGTACTGCCTCATTTTGTAAAAAAAGACGATCAGCTTGCTTTCATCAAAAATGAATACAACGGCGTAGTGATAGAAAGTTCCTTTGCTGATAAGCAGTTTTTTTATGGAAAAGGTGCCGGAAGTTTACCAACAGCTTCGGCTGTCCTAAGTGATATTTCTGCCTTGCGCTACGATTATAAATATGAATACAAAAAATTGTATCATCATAAACCGAATGAACTCACCAGTGATTTTTATGTAAAAACTTATGTAGGGTTCACCGATTGGAATCACATCCATAAAGATGATTTTGAAAGTATCGAAGAGTGGCATTCCAATGAACAGATCAATTATTTAGTGGGAATCATCCATTTTGATAAATTGAAAAACAGCACCTGGTGGAAAAGGAATAATGTCTCACTCATACTCACTGCCGATCCGCTTATAGAATCACTGGATATTGTAAAACTGAAAAAAAGAAGTCTTGAACTAGCCGGATTTTCGGGCGGCTATAGTTTGTCCTGATAATTGTTTGTTGTTTAATTTTTCAAAGGCCATCAATTCATTGATGGCTTTTGTTATTTTATCAGTGTGCAGTGGTTGGCTTTGCAAAAACTTGTAATTGCTAATTGCTTTTTTCTTCTATAAATTGCATTCAGCAAAATCAAACTAATGAAAAGAAGACAGGCTTTATCAACAATGGCTATTCTGATTGGCGGCGCAATGGTAAGCACAGAAACGTTTTTTTCTTCTTGTAAATCCGATGCAAAAGAAGCGTTTTTTACGAAAGAAGACATTAGTTTGTTGGATGAAATCGGTGAAACAATAATTCCTGCAACCGCTTCTTCACCTGGCGCCAAAGCAGCAAAAATTGGCGAATTTATCAAGATTTATGTAACAGATTGCTATAGTCCTGCCGATCAACAAACTTTTTTTGAAGCGATCTCACATGTTAAAAATTCATCACAGAAAAAATACGGAAAAGGATTTTTAAAATTGACCATTGCTCAAAGGCAGGATCTACTTAGGGAACTTGAAAAGGAAAAACCGACTACTGTTACCAACCATATCAAACCATTGGCCGGCTCCGGAGATGCCATTCAAACCGGAAAAAGTGATGAGGCAAAAAATAAATTGAAAGATACGCCCAACCGTTATTTTTCAATGCTTAAAGAACTGACTTTATTAGGATACTTTACGTCAGAACCGGGCGCTACAAAAGCATTGCGATACGTTGAAACTCCCGGATATTACAAGGGAAATGTTCCCTATGTAAAAGGCGACAAAGCCTGGGCAACCTGAGAGAAAGACTTTGTAAATTAAACTAGTAAATCTTAAATCCCAAACCATAAATCCTTAATGCAGACATGGGAAATATTAATTCAAAGGGGATCGATCAAAACACTTTTGACGCCATTGTAATTGGTTCCGGTATAAGCGGAGGCTGGGCGGCGAAAGAATTATGCGAAAAGGGATTAAAAACACTGGTTTTGGAAAGAGGCAGGGATGTGAAGCACCTGGTTGATTATCCAACTATGGCCAAAGATCCGTGGGATTTTCCGCATAGAAATCACCTTACCCTAAAGATGAAGGAAGAAAATCCGATTGCTTCAAAATGCTATGCGTTCAGGGAAGATGCGATGCACTTCTTTGTCAAAGACAAAGAACATCCTTATGTACAGGAAAAGCCATTTGACTGGATTCGTGGCTACCAGGTAGGCGGAAAATCTTTGATTTGGGCCCGGCAAACGCAGCGTTGGAGCAAATATGATTTTGAAGGTCCTGCAAGAGACGGCTTTGCCGTGGACTGGCCAATAAGATACGAAGATATTGCTCCGTGGTATAGTCATGTGGAAAAATTTGTAGGCATCAGTGGCAATAAAGACGGGTTAGATACATTACCGGATGGAGAATTTTTGCCGCCATGGGAAATGAATATCGTTGAGAAAGCGGTTCAAAAACAAATTATGCAAAACTACCCGGATCGCAAGGTCATTATCGGCCGCTGCGCACATCTCACCCAACCAAAAGAAATTCACCTGCAACAGGAAAGGGGCAAATGCCAGGCAAGAAATTTATGCCAGCGGGGATGTCCTTTTGGTGGTTATTTTAGTTCCAATTCTTCTACGTTGCCATGGGCAGCGAAAAC
>JBQCFI010000154.1:0-4314 GCA_051959325.1 Ginsengibacter sp.
CAAATTCAGAATACACAAGCTCGTACAGTTTCTTATGTTCCTGATGTTGCTACAGATAACCAGAACTATGTTTTTTATGACGTGTCGGCCGAAGAATTCCGAAAATCAAAAGTTGGCGGATTCATAAAAAAAGTAAAGCGGATTGTTGAAAGAAATAATCCGATAACCCGCCTCTTCGGGGAAGAAGAGCAGATGGCTGCGAAATAGTTTATCATTATTTATTTACTACTTATAAAATTTTAAAATGAAAAAGACAATTTTAATACTAAGCATGGTGTTTGCCGGAATGACGAGTTTTGCTCAAACGGATTCGGTAAAAGTTGAGAGAAAAGACGATACCATCCGGATTGGCGGTATGATTATCCTGAAAAAGGGAACACCAAATGAAGACAAAAGGCGTGTAACCGTAACGGTTGGAAATAAACGGAAACAAACAAATTCCAACATCAGCACTTCTTCTTTTATTGTTGATTTGGGTTTCGCAAATTGGACCGACAAAACCAATTATGCAAATGCAACAAATAACGGAGACCTTATAAATAAACCCGGCACTACCGATTTGACCGCAACTGATTTTAAATTAAAAACGGTAAAATCAGTGAACGTAAATATCTGGTTCTTTATGCAAAGAATGAACCTGGTAAAACACTACATAAATCTGAAATATGGTTTGGGAATTGAACTCAATAATTATCGGTTTACATCTGATATAAGTTTTAAGGAAGGCGGCGCAAATCCATACAATTCATTACAAACCATTCCGCACGCTTTTGTCTTCAGGGATTCTGTTCATTTCTCAAAAAACAAGCTGGCAGCAGATTACGTAACGGTTCCACTGATGCTAAATTTCAATACCAATCCAAATGACAATAAAAAAGGACTTAGCATCAGCGCAGGTGTAAGCATGGGCTATTTGTACAGCAGCCGCAACAAACAAGTGAGCCATGAAAGAGGAAAAGATAAAAATCGCGGCGATTATGATTTGGATAAATGGAAGTTCTCTTATGTGGGTGAACTTGGACTTGGACCGGTAAGATTGTATGGTTCTTACAGCCCGAAATCAATTTTTCAAAACGATTTAAATTTCACTCCATATGCCATTGGCATTCGATTAAGTAACTGGTAAACTCTCTTTATCATGTGTTAGCGTATAGTTTAAACCTGCTCCCACAGAGCAGGTTTTTTTATTAAAATTGAAAATAAAAATCCGAGATATTTATTGTTTTGCTGAATTTGAATTCATTTTTATCTTTCATACTTTTTTGCAAAAGAATACATATTGAAATCAGCATTCGAAATTGCTTCCGCGATTTCTAATTTCATTCTTTCTTTATCAAAATGTTTCATTTTTTCATTTTGAATCAAAGCCCATATTTTTTCTGTAAGCAGGTTTATCTTTTGTTCGGATTGATTGTCCGACTGCCAATCATTTATTTTTCTATACAGTTCCGCAATTCCTTCTTTTTCTGATGCAACGGTTTTTAAAATAGGAATGCTTTTAGATGATTTATTGAAAGCCGGGCTCAGCATTTGTTTCAGGCTGTTGTAGAAATTCTGTGCACCAGGTCTGTCAAATTTATTGATGACAAAAATATCTGCAACTTCCATCAGTCCAGCTTTCATCGTTTGAATAATATCGCCACCTTCGGGCACAAGCATTACCACAGTAATATCTGCAAGTGCTGCAATATCCACTTCGCTCTGCCCCACTCCCACTGTTTCAATAATAACATAATCAAAACCGGCGCTTTTCAACAGGTCTGAAATTTCAATAATTTTTGGATGCAATCCCCCGAGAGAACCTTTGCTGGCAAGCGAGCGGATAAAAACATCCGGATGATTGTACCATTCGCTCATGCGAATTCTGTCGCCAAGCAAAGCGCCTTTATTAAAAGGGGAAGATGGATCTACACAAATGACTCCTACTTTCTTTTTATCCTGGATCATTTCTGCAATTAATGCATCCACCAAAGAACTTTTGCCAGCGCCCGGAGCGCCGGTAACGCCAATTATTTTTGCTGATGAAGGCTTTAAATTCAACAACAATTCCTCGTAATTCAAGGACTCATTTTCTACCAAAGAAATAGCGCGGGCCAAGCGGCGAAAATCAATAGTAGCAGGAGAGTCAGCAGCTTTTGCAGCAATATTTGAGAAAGGATTCATGAAAATGAAATAGTGAGATTGAGTAGCTAAATTACGAACGATATTTTTATAGTAATTTCTTTGGTGAAAGGAATTTGATATTAATTGAAAGAAGAAAATAGGAATGCGCATTATTTATCCTTTTACCGCTACATCGTTTTATTTTTTCCGAATATGCATCACCGTTATGTTTATTTTTCCCGATAACAGATCCTGATCAACGAAGCAGAAATGCTGCGGCAAAAATTTATACCTTAACTTTATTTACATTATTCATTCTTAAAATTTTATGTATGAAAATTGCCTTTCATGGCGCAGCCCGCACGGTTACCGGATCCAAACATCTTCTTACACTTTCAAACGGCAAAAAGTATTTACTGGATTGCGGCATGTACCAGGGCATGGGAAAGGAAACAGACGAACTGAACCGCGACTTTGGATTTAATCCCGCTGATATTGATTACATGATTCTTTCACACGCTCATATCGATCATTGCGGCCTGATTCCGAAGTTGATAAAAGATGGATATAACGGAAAAGTTTTTGCCACACCCGCAACAAAGGACCTGGCCGGCATCTTAATGGCTGATAGCGCAGGAATCCAGGAAAGCGATTTGAAATTTTTGAATAAAACCCGCGCTGCACAAGGAAAGCCATATATCGCCCCCTTGTATGTAATGGAAGATGCACAAAGAGCAGCGGAACATTTTGTAACAGTGGATTACGGACAATGGTTTACTATTGATGAAAATGTTCAGTTCATGTATCTCGATGCCGGGCATATTATCGGCAGCGCGACGGTACATTTAAAAATTAATGAAAATGGAAAAGAAACACACCTTACTTTTTCGGGCGACGTGGGAAGATACCGCGATGTTATTCTAAAATCACCACAGGATTTTCCACAGGCAGATTATATCATTATGGAATCTACTTACGGAAATAAACTGCATGAAGAGATTACCGGCACGGCTGATAAATTGCTGGAATGGATTACAAAAACCTGTTTGCAAAAAAAAGGAAAACTCATCATACCGGCATTTAGCGTGGGTCGCACACAGGAAATACTTTATTTTTTAAATCAATTGGAAAACGAAAACCGTCTTCCCGATCTTGCATATTACGTAGATAGTCCGCTAAGTCTCGAAGCGACCCAGGTTGTTGAAAGCTACCCGGAAGACTTTAACAACCGTGTGCAAAAGTTATTGCATACAGATAATGATCCTTTTCATTTCAAAGGTTTAAAATTCGTAAAATCAGTTGAAGAAAGTAAATCGCTGAACTATCGAACCGATCCAATGGTCATTATTTCTGCCAGCGGAATGGCGGAAGCCGGAAGGGTGAAACATCATATCAGCAACAATATTGAAAACAGCCGCAATTCCATTTTATTAACCGGTTATTGCGAGCCAAATTCATTAGGAGGCCGTTTAAAACTACATCCCAAAGAAGTAGGCATTTTTGGACAGCCACATGAAGTGCATGCAGAAATCGGGGAAATTCAAAGCATGAGTGCGCATGGCGATTATAATGATCTTTGTCAATGGCTTGCCTGTCAAAATCCGAAAGAAGTAAAGAAATTATTTTTGGTTCACGGCGATTATGATGTGCAACTTGATTTCAAAAACCGCCTGATCAGCAAAGGGTTTTTGGATGTAGAAATTCCTGCAAGGCATACTGAAGTCGGATTGGAATGAAAACCATTTCTTACCAGTAAATCGTGTCAAAGAATAATACAGTACAGTAAACAAATAAATAAACCCAATTCCTTTTTCTTAAAACAAAAACCCCGGCTAACTTTTTAAAGTCTCCGGGGAAATAAACCAAATAGTACGAACACAACAAGGAAGTTTTGATTTGAGGGTTTACAGTTGAAGAGTGAAAGTTGAGGAATTCAAAATTCATTGATCAACCCTCAACTTCTAATCAGGTTTCTTACCATCCAAAAAAGTATTGATGGTGCTTATTTCTGCTTTATTATTTTCATCCGAATTGACGGTATAATTGCTGTAAAAACTTTCGACATTGGCGATGGAATTATGTAATTCCATGTTGCGGCGAAGGTAAGCTGGAACAGACTCAAACTCATTGTTAGGATCCGCTGCGTTTACGTTAAAGGAAAGGTTCCTCAACTTTGCAATGCGTTCCATAGCCCGGCGCTTTTGTTCTCCT
>JBQCFI010000155.1:0-3272 GCA_051959325.1 Ginsengibacter sp.
TAATTCTCTTGCCAATGGCATTTTTACCCTTACCGGAGGAAGCAAAGGCACGCTGGCACAATTAAATACTACCACAAGCCCGTTATATACTGCCTTAAACAGTTTTATTAATGCAAATGTGTAAATTCCACTCAAATTGACCCCCCTTCGCCATTTCAAATTGACCCCCTTAAAACGCTTTCAAAAAGGCCGTAAAAAAATCCTGCTGAAAGGGATTAAAAAAATAGACAAAGAACTGTTGTTTTGTTGGACGAAAATAATGATAAATTTTTGCCTGATTATTTATGAAATTGATTCCATTTCCGGGGTGATATTCTTTCTTTTTTTTCTCAGCGATTCACCATAAAGTTCTACGCGGATGGATTGATGAACGATGCGGTCCAGGATGGCATCCGCCAACGTTTTTTCCCCAATCACTTCATGCCATTTTTTTACCGGTACCTGGGCGGTGATAATGGTGGATCTTTTTCCGTGCCGGTCTTCGATGATGTCTAAAAGCAAAGCCCGGCTCTGCGCATCGAAGGGCTGCACCCCAAAATCATCCAATATTAACGCATCCTGTTTTTCTATTTTTGACAGTTCTTTTAAATGCGCTCCATCAGCTTTGGCCATTTTTAAATGAGACATTAGTTTGGCGGTATTGCAGTATAAAACTTTGTAACCCAATAAACACGCCTGCTGTCCAAGCGCCGATGCTAAAAAGCTTTTACCGGTTCCGGTACTGCCGGTAATAAAAAGGTCTTCCCCTCTTTTTATAAAATCACAGGCAGATAGTCGTTGTACCAGGTTCTTATCCAACCCCCGGTCGGTGGAATAATCCAGTTGTTCGATACTGGCACTGTAGCGGAAGTTGGCGTTTTTAAGGCCTCGCTGTACCGCCCGGTATTGCCGGTCGTCCCACTCGCTTTGTACCAGGTGGTGTACCAGTTCGTCATTGGTAAATAAAACGCCCTGGTTGCTTTTTTCAAGGGTGGATTTAAATGCCTGATGCATGCCTAAAAGCCGCATCCGGCTCATCTTTTCTAAACTTTCTTCGTTCATTTGTTTTTGACTTTTTATTGATTAATAATTAAAGTGACATGGATGTTTGTGTATCAGCAAGACAAAATAAAAATCATTGCTTTTTGTTTGTTTACTGTAAACTGATAAAAAATAATTGACCATTTTTTCTCCCTTTATTTTATTGATAATATTGCTGCCCGCGGATATTTTCATGCAAAGGCATACAGTTATCAGAAGATTTCACATCCTCTTCCAATGGAATAAAATCGGCTTTGGATTTTAAAATCCGTTCGATAATGCCAAAGTTGTACACGCCAAAACTATCGGCTCTCCGGCAGGCGTTAATGAGCCTGGTTTCACCTACCCGTTTTTTATAATTGATAATGCCCTGGCAGGCACGGTAATTCTTTTCCGGATATTCGTTTCTTGAGAGTACTTTTTTGATATACGATACCACTGCTTCATCAATAAGGGCCGCATCTTTGATAAATTTTTCAGGATTCCACTCGGCAGGATAGCGGTGCCAGGAAGCCAGGTGTTCTTCATTTTGTATGTATTTTTCTTTACCAAAAGAGCGTTCATGAGTGGCAATCAGTTCATGGCCGCTAAAGGCTTCTACCCGTGTAGTATTGTACATTACTTTCACCTTTTTGCCAATAAACTTATACGGAATGCTATAGTACCGGTAATCTACCGTAACAAAACCTGTTTTGCCTACTGTAGCTGTTTTGCTCATCATTGGGTCATATGGGTACGGGTTCAATGGCTTTAAAACGTTTTTTTCCAGGGCTTCAAACTGCTGGCGCCTGCTGTAATCGCAGCCCGTTAACAGACTATCATTATGCGCTTTCAGATGGATGTAAATATCTTCATTAAGCGCCTCCAGGTTGTGATATACCTTCTGGTCTATTTTAGTAAAAATGGAAGTATAGATGATTTTTACAGCCCCTTCTACCAATGCCTTATCTTTTGGCTTGTAAACCCTTGCAGGAAAAACATAGGTGTTATAATGAGCTGCAAAGGCCGCAAAGCTGTCGTTGAGTTCCGATTCATATCGGCTGGCTTTTTTTACCGCTGATTTTAAATTATCGGGAACGATAGCCTCTGGAACGCCACCATAAAAATGCAGGGCACGTTCACAGGCTGTAATAAAATCTTCCTTCTTTTGGGAAGCTACCGCTGTTACATAAGTAAGCTGACTGCATCCGAGGATGGCTACAAACACTTCCACGTCCTTCACTTCACCGGTCTCTTTATCCGTTATCTGCAATTTTTTTCCCGTAAAATCAATAAAGAGTTTGTCGCCCGCTTTGTGGGGCATGCGCATGGAAGGCCTGCTCATCCCCATATAAGCATTAAGGCGTTCCAGGAAAGCGGAATGCTTATATCCTGCCGGACATTTGCTGATATAAACCTCATAAACCATTTGCTTGGTAACGCCGCGCTTTTTTAACCGGGATGCAAGCTCCGGCAACAGCGCTTCCAGATCATCCTGACGGGAACTTACACGTTTGGTCTCTTCTTTTAAAAAAACCTTAGCCATTTGAGCGTCACTCATCAAATCAGTATCGCTGATTGTTAGCCGCATCTCAACAAACTGAAGCAGGTATTTTTTTACAGTGTTACGGGCAACACCGGTTGTTTTGCTGATGAATTTACTGCCATATCCATCGGCATAGAGTCGTAATATTTGTCTGATTTTAAACATATCTATTGTTTTGTTGGGCATAAATTATCTCGGTTTGTTTTTCGCTAAAACAACCGATTTTTTTGTCCAAAAAGCAACAGTTCTTTTCTCCACTTTTCAGGGGGTCAATTTCAGCCGGAATCAGGGGGTCAATTTAAAATGGCGCAAGGGGGTCAGTTTCATCTGGCGGGAGGGGGTCAATTTACGTGGATTTTCCAAAAAGAGAAAAGACAAAAATTATAATACAAGAAAATCGTTTATACATAAAACAGTTTTTAAAAAGTTTTGAAATAAGTTACCCTTCCCATACTATTAGTAGCGAGCTTTCTGTCCATGCCGGGAATGAATCCTTTGTCTAACATTAGTTGGATTTCCCCTAATTTTTTAATGTTCAATCTGATGTTTCCCGAATATCCCCACAACAAATCATTGAGGAGTGTTTGGTTGATCATTTTTAAACCACCACCTAATGAAAGCAAGCTGCTAATGGTAATCTGGCCATTATTTTCAATGGTATAAATTGTATAGCCTGTATTAACACTTACTGATGCGTTTAAGCTGAACGAAAAACCTTTAATTATAG
>JBQCFI010000156.1:0-4056 GCA_051959325.1 Ginsengibacter sp.
TGATGCACAAAATGATTGTTTTATTAATGCTTTTTGGCTTTATGAATATAAACGCAAAAGCACAGATTTATTATACGAAAAATGGCAACATTTCTTTCTTTTCAAAAACAGTTTTGGAGAACATAGATGCGGAAAATAACCAGGTGATCTGTGTTTTAAATGTTCAAACAGGCGCACTGCAATTTAGCCTTTTGAACAATGCCTTTCACTTCCCTAAAGCAAAGATGGAAGCGGATTTTAATGAAAATTATATGGAAAGTGATAAATATCCGAGATCAACTTTTAAAGGAACGATTACTAATCTCAGCGATGTAAATTTTAATAAAGATGGAAGCTATCCTGTCAAGGTAAATGGAGACCTGACGGTTCATGGTGTAACAAAAAATATTTCCGCTCCCGGAACAATAGTTATAAAAGACGGAAATGTTTCTGCCACTTCTTCTTTTAAAGTGTTGGTGAGCGATTATCAAATAAAGATCCCTTCGATTGTCTCCAATAAAATAGGAGAAAGTATTGAAGTTAAAGTAGCCTGCAATTATCAAAAAAAATAAATTATTAATTCCCTTTTTATGTCCATTAAATTTTTATTGCTGCCCTTTTTATTTTTTGTTTTTTCTCAACAAATTTTTGGTCAGGATTCAACTGACATGATGAACCAGTTGATTCAGCAAACGGAAAAAAATAAAATTCATTATGCCGAAAACACTTTCAAATATACAAGAGTTGTTGACGGTCATTCTGTGGAAAATTTACACAAAAATGTGCTGGATGTAAGAATTTCACACCGCTTTGATCCGATAAACAGCGGCATTTACAACTTCTTCGGACTGGATGTAGCAGTGATGCGGCTTGGGTTTGATTATGGTATCAGCAACAATTTTATGATCGGTTTGGGGCACAGTGTTTATCAAAAAACTTATGATGGTTTTTTCAAGTGGCGGATATTAAGACAATCAACCGGAGCAGTTAACATGCCCATCACTTTATCATTCGTTCCGACGATTGCAGTCAATACCTTAAGACAATTTGATTCTGTAAAAACAACTTTTGGAGACCGTGTTTCATCTGTTTTTCAATTGCTGGTGGCAAGAAAATTTTCAGAAACTTTTTCATTACAACTGATGCCAACATTTATTCATGCTGATCGAATTTCTTTCAATCATATTAAACAAAACATAATAGCCATAGGTATTGCAGGCACCCAAAAGGTTTCAAAAAGAATGAACGTAAATGTTGAATATTATTATCAATTGCCGGAAGACCAGGCGCCTGGCGCTCATAATGTTTTGTCATTGGGAATTGACCTTGGCACAGGCGGCCATGTTTTCCAGTTGCATTTTACCAATTCATTGGGCATGACAGAAAAGTCTTTCATCTCAGAAACGCCGGGGCAATGGAGTAAAGGCGACATTATGTTTGGCTTCAATATTTCCAGAGTTTTTCAATTAGGAGAACATAAAAAGAAAGATTGGAAACAGAAGAACGATCAATGATTCACTACTTCGGTTTAAAGAATTTAAAAACTGGGCAATTGAAAAAAATAATTAAAAATATTTTCATTATTCTTGATCAGAAAGAAAAGAAAAATGTGATTGCATTAATTTTTCTTGACGTAATTATTAGTTTATTGGATATTGGATTCCTTGTCGTTCTCTTATATGTAATTCAGTTTTATACAGAACAAGCAATCGTTTCGTCGTCCTTCGTCCCTAAAATATTGAATCAAAATCCGCTTCTTCTGATTGTTATTTTTTTCATTCTATTTAGTGCGAAAAATATTTTCGGCTTTCACGTTTTACAACGACAGCTTAAATTTGTATATGCAGTAGCGTCGAGGCTTTCAGGAGAAAACCTAACGCATTATTTAAATGATTCTTTTATGAATTTTGTGTCTGTCGATTCTTCAGTTCAAATCAGAAAAATCAGCCAACAGCCAATAGAGTTTGGTCATTATGTATTGACCGGATTTCAACAGATCATCAGTCAATCGGTTTTAATTTTACTTACTGTTGTCGCATTGCTCATTTATAATCTGCTTTTATTTTTTCTACTTCTTTTAATTCTTTCACCTGCAATTATTCTTGCAGGTTTTTTAATGAAAAAGAAATTGAATATTGTTCGTAAATCGGCAAAATCATTAAGCGAAAAATCATTACAGCATTTAAAAGAAGCTTTATCCGGTTTTGTTGAAAGCAATGTGTTTCAAAGTAAAACTTTTTTTTCAAACAGGTATCGCCACTCACAAACACAATTTAATAAAGTGCTTTCCGATCAGATGGTGATTCAAAATATGCCTACGCGACTTATCGAAATTTTTGCTGTTCTCGGTTTATTGTTTTTGATCGTTATTCATTCGTTTACTGCCGGCAATTCAATTTCAGTAATTACCATAGCAGCCTTTATGGCGGCGGCTTACAAGATCATTCCCGGGGTCGTAAAGATTTTAAACAGCAGTGGACAAATAAAAACTTATGAATTTACTATTGATGATTTGGTGAAAAATAAACAGCTTACTTCTAAAGATATTTCTGAAAAAAAACTGCCGCTACATTCCATTGAATTTAAAAATGTTTCTTTTCATTTCAAAGTCGAACCTGTTTTAAAACAACTTTCTTTTTTTATTTCAAAAGGCGATTTTATAGGTTTATCAGCGATTTCCGGGAAGGGGAAAACCACGATGATGAATTTATTATTGGGATTTTTAGAACCTGATGAAGGACGAATTTTGATGAATAGAATTCCAGCTGAAATGCAGCAAAGACAGGCCTTTTGGAAAAATATTTCTTATGTAAAACAGCAACCGTTACTGATCTACGATTCTATTTTGAAGAACATCACTTTGAATGAAAGCGTTTTTGATTTTCAAAAACTAGAAGAAGTGCTGCGGGTTACAGGATTGAAAGAAATTGTGTCTAAGTTCCCGGAGGGATACAACAAGATCATTACAGAAGATGGAAAAAATTTAAGTGGTGGCCAGCGCCAGCGAATTGCGATTGCCAGAGCTTTATATAAAGATGCTGATCTCATTATTCTTGACGAACCTTTTAGTGAACTTGACAGATATTCGGAAGATTGTTTGATTAAATATTTCAGTGATTTAGCCAGCCGCGGAAAGATCATCATCCTGATCACACACAACAAAGAAAGCCTCTTATTCTGCAACAAAATTATTTCGTTAGATGAAAAAAGATCAGCGCTCATTGGTGATATTGACTCCTGGCTTTCCTGAAGACGAACTGGATACTTCGTGCCTTCCTTTTCTTCAAAGTCTTATCAGGACAATCAACAAAGATTTTTCCTGTATCAAAATCATTGTTGTGACTTTTCAATATCCTTATACATCGGCAGAATATATATGGAACGGAAACACCATTTTTTCTTTTGGAGGAAGGAACAAAGGAAAATTGTCGAGGCGTCTTTTGTGGTTCAGAGTTTGGCGAAAATTAAAAAAGATCAAAGAGGAAAATAATGTGGCCGGTTTATTTTCATTATGGCTTGGTGAATGCGCTTTCATTGGCCATCGTTTTGGAAAAAAATTCGGAATACCGCATCGCTGCTGGATTGTAGGACAAGATGCAAAAGCCGGAAATAAGTTTGTAGCTAAAATAAAACCATCTTCAGACGAACTGATCGCAATATCTGATTTTATTGCGGATGAGTTTTTTAAAAACTATTTAATTCGCCCTGGTCACATTATTCCAAATGGTATTGAACCGGAATTATTTGAAAAAGTTCCTTCAAAAAGGACGATTGATGTGCTTGGCGCCGGTTCCTTAATTCCTTTGAAACAGTATGATATTTTCATTGATTGTATTTCCCAGTTAAAAGAGCATTCCCCTCACATTTGTTCTATCATTGCAGGCAAAGGCGAACAAGAATCTGTGTTACAAAGAAAAGTCCGGGAAAACGATCTCTCCAAAAATATTTTTTTAAATGGCGAAATGACTCATCAAAATCTGTTGATGCTAATGCAACAATCCAAAATTTTTCTTCACCCGTCTTCTTATGAAGGTTTTAGCATGGTTTGCCTGGAGGCATTGTATGCCGGTTGCCATG
>JBQCFI010000157.1:0-4885 GCA_051959325.1 Ginsengibacter sp.
TTCGGAAGAGCATTCTGGAAAAAATTTATCGTTGCTGTAATGATGATGATTTCCATTGCTAAACCAAAACCTACCACAGTACGTTTCAAATTTCTTCCAGTCATCTGTTGTTTTATCACCGGTATAACTTCCATACATTGCTTCCAGTGTTTTGCGAAGCATGATGCCGTATTTGCTTTTTTGATCGTAAAAAATATCACGCCCGGCGAGTGCTGCTTCATACAGGTAATATGAAAGCTGTTTTTGCTGCAGGCTTAGATTATTGAAGCCAGGAACCTGGTAACGAAGGATTTGCAGATCACCAAATGATTGTGCCTGCACTTTAAAAGAAGTATCGTAAGAAACAGCGGTAGTATCGGTTTGAGTGGAATCTGTAGAAGTAGTTACAGTTGTATTTGAGCCGCTTTGATTGCACGATACGACGGTAAAAACGATGATCAGCGAAGCAACAACAATTTTTAATTTATGAATCATAAATCTTATTTTTGGATAAAAATAGGGAATTGCCTTACTATAATAAAACAAAACACTCTTTCATCTGAAAAAGCGAAAATAACAGATCCCATTTTAGGTGAAATCACCCTCAATGCGGGTTCGTCAATTTTTAATTTTATTCAATATTTAATTATATTTAAATAGTGAATAAAAAATTTCAATCCACTTTACAGCTTCTTCGATTTCATTTTTCTTTCTTTTTAATGCCGGTTTTTTGGTTTGCTTTAAGCCAGGTACAGCATATAAACTGGCCACACGCTTTGTTGATTTTTGTCATTTTGCATTTATTGGTTTATCCTGCCAGCAACGGTTACAACAGTTACATGGATCGTGATACTTCACCCGTTGGAGGAATAAAAAATCCGTTGCAGCCTACCAAACAATTATTTTTTGTAACCGTCATTTTAGATGTGCTTGCCATTTCATGCAGCTTTTTTATTTCACGGGTCTTTGCTGTTGGAATTTTTTTCTACACTATCGCTTCACGCGCCTACAGCTACCGCAGAATCCGTTTAAAAAAGTATCCAATTATAGGTTATCTCACCGTAATTATTTTCCAGGGAGCGGTGACGTTTTTTTTAGTTTATCATGGCAGCAGCGGCAACCACACTTTAAAAATTCCCGTTTTAGCAGTGATTGCATCGGCTTTGCTCATTGGCGGATTTTATCCGCTTACGCAAATTTATCAGCATGAAGAAGATAAGAAAGATGGCGTAATTTCCATCAGTTATTTGCTTGGACATGAAGGCACTTTTATTTTTACTGGCATTGTATATGCTTTTGCCTTTGTTGGATTGGGCTTGTATTTTTATTTTCAATCGCATTTTGTAGACTTTATTATTCTTGAAATCTGTATGTTGCCTGTAATCGTATATTTTGTTATTTGGTTTGCAAAAGTGAGAAAGGATAAAACGGAAGCGAATTTTACAAATACGATGCGCATGAATTTACTTGCTTCTTCGTGCAGCAATATTGGATTTATCATGATCTTAATTTTAAAAATCATTGAGTAAAATTGTTTCCATATCAACGGCGTTGCCTTCTTATAAACATCAACAAAACGATATTTTAAAATTCATGCAGAATGTGTATGCAATGAATGAAACTGAAAGAAGAAAACTGAAATTTTTATACCATCAAAGCGCCATTCAAACACGGTTTTCTGTGTTGCCGGATTATAGTTTAAATGCAAATGAATGGCAATTCTATCCGGCTTCTGAAAACCTGGAACCGTTCCCCGGTCTCGAATTGCGAATGGATTGGTATAATAAAACCGCTCCCGCTCTTTCCATAAATGCAATAGAAAAATGCATCGCAGAGAAAATAAAAAAAGATCAAATAACGCATTTGATTACGGTAAGCTGCACTGGCATGAGTGCGCCCGGGCTTGATTTGCAAATCATGGAAATGATGGATTTGCCAAAAAATATTTTCAGAACTTCTGTCAATTTTATGGGCTGCTATGCCGCGATTCACGCCATGAAACTGGCGGATGCTTTCTGCAAAAATGAGATGAATGCAAAAGTCATTGTAGTGTGTACAGAACTTTGTACGCTTCATTTTCAAAAGGAAACTACACCGGATAATATTGCGGCTTCACTTCTATTTGGCGATGGATCGGCGGCTGTTTTAATTACACATGACGATGATAATTTGCATGGATTGAGGATAAAAAACTTTTATAGCGAAGTTGGTTTCAATGGCAAAGAACACATGAGCTGGCAACTTTCTTCTTCAGGCTTTTTGATGAAACTTTCCGGCTATGTTCCTGAATTGATTGAGCAGGATTTTAACCGCTTTTTGCAAAATGCTTTGGAAAATGCGAACTTGAAGGAAGAAGAAATTTCGCAATGGTGCATTCATCCTGGGGGAAAAAGAATTTTGTCTTCCATTCCAAAATGTACCGCTGTTTCCGAGGATGATTTGCAAAATTCTTATCGCGTTTTAAAAGATTATGGAAATATGTCTTCGCCCACTATTTTATTCGTGTTGAAAGAAATCGTCGATTCATTGGAAAATAAAAAAGAAAAGCACGGAAATATTTTTGGAGCTGCTTTTGGACCCGGACTTACGATGGAAACGTTCATTTTATCTGATGATTGATTATAAAAAACGGTCTTTAAAAAAAGAAATTCTGGATCAAAAGAATATTCCTTTTGACGATATTGTTTTGAACATGAAAGAACTCGAATTTATCAATTCACATCTCGGCGGCCATTCAATCACGGTTCAGGGATTTAAGAAATTAATCAAAAATAATAAGCACGTTTCTGTTTGTGAAATCGGCTGTGGTGGTGGCGATAATCTAAAAGCGATTGACAAATTCTGCAAAAGAAATCGCGTTATTTGTTCGTTTACTGGTATCGATATCAACAAAGAATGTATTGCTTTTGCAAAAGAAAATATGGAGCCGTGGTTGGTGTCTTCATCGCAGCCATGGTTGGCTTCTTCACCAACGACGAATATCAAATTTATAGTCTCCGATTATAAAGACATCAAATTCACAAAAGAAAAGCCGGACGTCATTTTCTCCTCACTTTTTTGTCATCACTTTTCAGAAATTGAATTGGTACAAATGCTGCATTGGATGAAAATGAATTCAAGGGTTGGGTTTTTTATAAATGATCTCCATCGTCATCCTGTTGCTTATCATTTTATAAAAATTGCTACCAAAATATTTTCTAAATCATATCTCGTTAAAAATGATGCGCCGCTTTCTGTTTTGAGAGGATTTAAAGAAAATGAATGGAAAACTATTTTTGAAAAGGCCGGAATTAGAAATTATAGCATTCGGTGGAAGTGGGCATTCAGATATCTAATCATTGTTTCAAATCAACAAAATCAATAAAGATATTTTGTTAGAAAGAGGAAAGCATAAAACAGGAAAAGACGATATTTCCTCGTTTGCTGTAGCCGTTATTGGCGGCGGACTTGCAGGACTTTCTTTATCGATTTTACTTTCAAAAGCCGGTTATAAAACCATTTTGTTTGAAAAAGAAAAATATCCTTTTCATAAAGTTTGTGGTGAATACATCAGCCTGGAAAGCTGGAAATTTATCGAAAGTTTAGGCCTTAATATTTCTCAATTGAATCTCCCGATCATCAAGAAATTAATGGTGTCATCGCCGGATGGAGATTTTATTACAGCAAACCTCGATTTAGGCGGATTTGGAGTCAGCCGCTATTTTTTGGATAACAGACTGAAAGAACTTGCAATTGAAAATGGTGTAACAGTATGTGAAGAAACCAAAGTAAATGAAGTGATTTTTAATGAAGAAAAATTTACGGTGCAATATAACAGGGGAGCAGTTGTTGCTTCAATCGTTGCCGGAACTTTTGGTAAAAGAAGCAACCTCGACGTGAAATGGAAACGAGATTTTATCAAACAAAAAAATAACAAACTCAATAATTTTATTGGTGTAAAATATCACATAAAAACGGTTTTTCCTGCTGATACGATTGCTTTGCACAATTTCAAAAATGGATATTGTGGTATTTCAAAAGTGGAAGAGGATCAATATTGTTTGTGTTATTTAACTACAGCACAAAATTTAAAAGACAATGGCAATTCAATAAAAGAAATGGAGAAAAACGTTTTGTATAAAAATCCATTTTTAAAGAAGATATTTTCCGAATCAGAATTTTTATTCCAGGAACCTGTTACCATTTCTCAAATTAGTTTTGACAAAAAATCACAAATTGAAAATCATGTTTTAATGTTGGGCGATGCAGCAGGAATGATTACGCCGCTTTGCGGAAATGGGATGAGTATTGCCTTTCATGCGGCAAAAATAGGTTTTAAAAATATCGACTTGTTTTTAAAAGAAAAGATCAGCAGAAAACAAATGGAAAACAGGTATGCCAATGAATGGCAAAAACAATTTGGAAAACGCTTGAGAAACGGGAGAACGATTCAAGCATTATTTGGAAAAGAAAAACTGACTGATTTATTTATTAAAGCAATAAAACGTTTTCCGTTTATTATTAAGAAATTAATAAAAGCGACGCATGGCAATTCTTTTTAGGGATTGTGGCAGAAGAAATAATTGTTATCAGGATCGAAACATAGAGCATAAAAACCATATAGACATTCTCGCGAATAAAAGAGGAAGTACTTTTCATAATTCCATACGACGATTTCATTTCTGCCGATAAACAAATGCCAGTTATCTTTTCCCATTGGTCTTATCAACAAATTTTGGTAATATACTTCTACAGCAGGCAGAAAAGCTCTCTTAGGCGGTTAATACACGTGTTTCTCAGGTATCAAGTCCGGGGTAAGTCTGGCATATGCCGGACTTGCCCCGGACTTGACTGCCATAAAACCGGTAGAAGATGGCTCAGAAAGCGCCCCAAAGTTTAAATCGCCATGTTAGTTTCTCCAGAATTG
>JBQCFI010000158.1:0-6785 GCA_051959325.1 Ginsengibacter sp.
TTCTGTTCTGAATAAATGGGGGATCAGTTCTGTCTGTTTCATAAAAATAAATGCCTTTGCAAAAGTACAAAGGCATTCAACGGTTTTCAAATTGTGTCGCCATAATTAAGGTTGCCAACCTTGAAAACGCATACAACCCAGGTGGTCGGTGAGGACACCGACCACGACAAGCAGGCATTATACTGTTTTCAAATTGTGTCTCTGGATTTCAATGACGGTTGCCAACTTTTGAAAGGTTGGCAACCTTGGATGATTACATCTGCTGGATCTCTCTCACCTCCACACTTGCGCCAACGGAAAGGCCGGGGCAACCTTTTGCCAGTTCGGTCGCTTCTTCCAGCGAATCGGCTTTTACAATGGTATAACCTCCGATGGATTCTTTAATTTCTGTGTAAGGGCCGTCGGTGACAACATTCCCGGGCTTTACCACCTTACCTGAAGGAAAAAGACGGTTGCCACGGTCGGTTAATTTATTTTGAGCGGCAATACCTCCTATCCAGTCCATCCAGCGTTTGGTCATAGCCTGCATTTCGTCAGGCGAACCGGCCGGAGCACCGCTCATCCTGAATAAGAATAAGAAATCTTTCATTTTGTTTAAGTTTTAATGGTTAAAAAATAATAACGACTGAGTTGTCGGAATTGGACAATCAAAGAAAAACAATTAACTGAATTGGCCCACTTTATAAGTTCCGACAGGTGGCCGAAAAGCAATATTGACCCGGTTATACGTGTTGATGGTGGTAACTGCCAGGGTCAGATCGATTAGTTCTTCTTCTGAAAATTGCTTCCTTGCTGTTTCATAAACCTCATCCGGAATATTCCCATTGGTAATTTTGGTGACCGCCTCTGCCCAGGCAAGTGCTGCCCGCTCGCGATCAGTATAAAAAGGAGCCTCGCGCCATGCATCCAATGTATAAAGGCGTTGTTCGGTTTCTCCCGCTGCCCGCAGGTCTTTTGAATGCATATCCAGGCAAAAGGCACAGCCATTAATTTGAGAAACCCTGAAATCCACCAGGTCTAAAAGTGGTTTTCCAAGTGATGATTTTGCTAAATAACTTCCAATAGGATACAATAGTTTTATTACATGTTGTCCCTTGTCTAAAAGATTAATTCTTGTTTCCATTCCATTTGTTTTTGTGAGTTAAAAACTAATAACGATTGGATTTTCAGAATTGGACAAAGTAGAGGATGAGCACGTAGTTGGGAATGGCAACGACACAGAAAATTTACTTACATAAAAGGGACTATTAATGCTCCCCCACAATCACTCACGGGACTTAGCACATCATTGGGATTCGCCATTATCAGTCATTATTGTTTACTCAGATCATCCCGGATTGGGGATTTGCATTCGCTATTATTACGTAATCATGCTATTTTTGAAACAAATTGAAATTTTAACACATAATAATTATTGGAATCAAAATTGAGCATTATAAAAATAAAAAACATTAGTGAACACACCGGATGAAGAAATTGAAGCAAGATTATCAGCCATAGTTGAATCGGCAGATGATGCCATCATCAGCAATAAATTTGATGGCATTATCACCAGCTGGAACCATGGAGCTGAAAACATTTTCAGATATTCTGCCAGCGAAGCAATAAATAATCATATTTCCATTATAGTTCCCGAAGAATTACAGGAAGAGCAGGAAAGAATTATCAGCCAGGTAAGAAATGGGGAAAGGATAAAGCATTATGAAACGGTACTGAAAACAAAAGACGGTAATAAAATTGATATTTCTCTTACAGCCTCTCCTTTAAAAGCCAATAACACTGATGTATTGGGCATGTCGATCATAGCCAGGGATATTTCTGTGCAAAAAATAGTGAATGAGAAACAGGCAGTTCTTTCCGCCATTGTCAATTCTTCTGACGACGCTATTATCAGTAAAACACTCGATGGGGTGATTATCAGCTGGAATCCGGCAGCGGAAAAAATGTTTGGCTATTCGGAAAGTGAAGCCATTGGCAACAATATTTCTATCATCATTCCGCCAGAAAGACTCCAGGAAGAACAGATGATATTAGAAAATGTGAGAAAAGGGTTAAAGGTGGATCATTTCCGTACAGTCCGCATTGCAAAAAATAAGCGAAAAATAAAGATCTCTTTAACCGTTTCACCCATTAAAGACCAGGAAGGCAATATTATCGGCGCTTCTAAGATCGCACGCGACATATCGGACCAGAAGCTGGCAGAAGAAAAACAGGCCACGCTGGCTGCAATTGTAAGTTCATCGGACGATGCCATCATAAGCAAAACGCTTTTCGGTATTATTACCAGCTGGAACCAGGCTGCCACTAAAATGTTTGGTTATACTGAAGCTGAGGTAATAGGAAGGCATATTTCTATTATTATTCCGCCAGACAGGATGGATGAAGAGACGATGATAATAGAAAACATCCGTAGCGGTAAAAAAATTAAACATTTCGAAACTGTCAGGATCGCCAAAGACGGCAGACAGTTGAATATTTCTTTAACTGTTTCACCCATACGGAACAGGGCAGGCAAAATTATAGGCGCTTCAAAGATTGCCAGGGACATTACAGAAAAAATGCAGATTGAAAAACAACGGCTCCTTTATACAGAAAAATTGAAGCAACTTAATAAATATAAGGATGAATTTATGGCGATGGCGAGTCATGAGTTAAAAACACCCCTCACCATTATTAAGGCCAACCTTGATATAATGGATCTTAAGATGCAGCAAGATAAAAATCTGCTGTTTGTTGAAAAGACCTTAAAGCAGGTGGAAAAATTAAATAAACTGATCAATGATCTGCTGGATATTTCAAAGATTCAGGCAGGAAAACTGGAATTAAGGCTTGCAGATTTTGACATGATTGGGTTATTAAAAGAGATGATCCAGAATATGCAGCCTACCACTGAAATTAAGATCCTCCTGAAAAATACCACTGATAACCTGCCGGCATATGGAGACAGGGACAGGATAGGCCTTGTAATAATCAACCTGCTGGGAAACGCGATAAAGTATTCACCCGACTCCAAAGAAATAAAGGTGAGCGCGTTCAGATCGGAGGATGCCATCATCGTGAGTGTTGAGGATAAAGGCATTGGTATTCCGGCAGACGACCTGACCAATATTTTCACCCGGTTTTACAGGGTGAGCGGGATTACTTCTACATTTACCGGTTCAGGAATAGGACTATATATCGCTTCACAAATCATCAGCAGGCATGGAGGAAAAATATGGGCTGTAAGTCAGCTGAAAAAGGGTTCAACTTTTTATTTTTCCATCCCGGCTTCAGGGCAGACGCTGTAGTTCTTTTGCGCCTGTAAGTGACTTCCTTGCACAAAGTCAATAAGTAAGACGGAACAGGCCCTTTCCACGATGTGGCCCTGCCCCTTTGCAAGTTCTACAACCGGCCAGCTAAGTCTGACGCTGTGGTCTGACAAGTGATTTTACTGCAGGAAGAATGTTTACGTTGGAAGCACTGGGAAACAGCACCTATAATATGCTTGGTTATGCTGCTCGATTAGCAAGTTAGCACCAGCATCACAAATACCCCGAAGAAAATATTAGTTACTTTTGAAGAATAAATATTTGATCATGGCTCATCGTTTTTCAGAGGGCCGGTATTATGACTTATGATATCAGAAATATGATATTATTCTTACCGGCTTTAATCTTATACGGGTTTTTGAATGCTCAACCAATTAACAATTCGCTTATCTATGAGGCTTCTTACCAGGCAGCAAAGAAAAACGATCCGGAAAACCGAAAGGACACTTCGAAAGATCAGCGCAATTTCCTGCAAAGGCTAAAAGATAATGGCGTTTCTTTTGGTGTTTTAGAATCACTCGAAGGTTATCACAACTTTATGGGTGGTGTGCGTACGGGCTCGGCAGCAGCTTCTACGTTTGATGCGAATGTGAGTATCGATATGAAGCAACTGCTGCATGTAGCCGGAGGAAAGTTGTACGCAGATTTTGAGGCTCATTCGTTTCAGAATCCTACCGACCTGCTGGTTGGTGACCTGCAAATCTTCGATAAGAATACCGCTGATCCGTTTACTCAACTGTTTGAACTGTGGTATCAGCAAGAATTCTTTAACCAAACGCTTCGGCTGAAAATAGGCAAAGTAGATGCCAATGCTGAATTCAGCCTTATTGACAATGGGTTGGATTTCATGACCAGTTCAGCACACGTTACGCCTACATTATTTATGTTTCCAACTTTCCCGGATCCAATGCCGGGCATCAACGTGTTCTTTACACCCGGTAAATTATTCTATGCCAGCATTGCAGCTTATGATGCGAATGGGAATGATGATTTTCTTGATTTTTCAGGTAAGCCTAACTCAGCGCAACCTTCTTTAACCGGTACTTTATGGATCGGTGAAACCGGCTTAACCTGGAGCAAACTTTTCGGCAACGGGCATGATGGAAATCTTCGTTTAGGAATATGGAAACATACAGGTTATTTCAACCGAACTGATAACAATAACGCGGTACATGGCGCAAATGGCCTTTATTTCGTAATGAATCAAACGCTATGGAAACCCCGTTCTGATAAAGATGCGGAAAGGGGACTTAGAATGTTCCTGGAATATGCTCATTCAAACCGGACCGTCGCGCCAATTTATCAGCATTTCGGCGGCGGCCTCGTATGGAAAGGGATTGCTGCAACACGACCGGATGATGAATTAGGTATTTGTACACAATATGCCCAAATCAGTCCGGAGCCCGGTTTTTTATGGAATCATGAACAGACGGTTGAATCCTTCTATAAATTTGTTTTGGGTTCATGGATCAACATTCAGCCGGATGCTCAATATATAGTGCACCCGGGAGGTGAATATTCTAATGCGCTCGTGGGTACTTTGCAATTGAACTTAGCCTTTTGACTTGTATGCCGGGCAAGGGAAAGATAACTGATTACAGGAAGATGGAAACTTTAGTTTTCAGTAAACCCGGTGGCTTTGTTATGAAGGGCGTATATTTTTATCAACAGGTCATATCGTTTTGTAAATTCATTCCACGTATTGTATAAGGTCGTGGTTTGCAGATTCAGTTTGGTATAATTATCCATCATGTCATCACAAGTATTCAAGAGGTCTTCACGCTGACTTTCCCTGGCACATGCATATTCCCGGAATTGATCAAACTGGCTGTCAAAAGCCACAGGGTCGATCGCATTACTTTCATTAGCCAGATGATTCATGGTGAGAGTGGACAATTCAGAATACAAAGCATCTGTGGCGTTTTGATCGTTTGCATTATGATCGTTCATGCTATCCTGGATGGCTTTTGTAGCTTCATACGCTTCCAGGATCTTTACATTATATTCGTTTAGCTTCTGTAGAGTTTCTTCACGGGCAACATACAATTTGTCCATGCTGGTTTCTTCCATTACATAATTTTCCTCCGACAGTTTATCAGCCAGGTCAATGCAAACATCCATGCTCGTCTCCACCATTTTTAACTGCGCCTGCAAGCTCTCTAAGGTTTCGTTTACCAGTAGAGATTGCCGGCATAGGTTATCGGCAGTATTCTGCATCCGCAACTCCAGGTCGTGCAGGCTGATATACCGCGACAGTAACTCTTCATCCTGTAGTGTGAGGGTGGTTTTATTTGCCTCATAAATTATCTCAATATTTCTAAAGGGATGGCTGATGATGTCTTTTTTGATCTCCTGTTGTAATGATTGCATAACTGTCAATTTACCGGTTTTTAAAGGTTTTTAAAGATACGAACGAAAAGATGGTGCTTTTATTATATTGTGGATTGGCGATGGTGCTTTTTCTGATTAAGCGTTTTCATTTCTTCTAATGGCTGGGAATGAGGGACGCAAATTATTGAAAAAGACATGCAGATTTTACCTCTGTAGGATTGCATCAGTGAAGAAATTGTATAAACTACGCAGTGAAGACAGCGGCTATAGAGGAAGTCATCTTTGCGCCGGCAATCATGGGATAAATTGATACGATGACGGAAGCAGTGTTTCACCATCACTTATTCCATCTTTTTTCTTTTTTGTACATTGCGATAAGCAACAACACAAAAAATGAAAGACACAATATTACCCGAAATACCATTTTCAGTATTGGAATTAGCTACCGTTACAGAAGGCGCTACCATTACCGAAACCTTTAGCAGGAGCCTCGATCTGGCCCGCCATGTAGAACAATTTGGATACAAACGTTTCTGGCTTTCAGAACATCATAATATGGTAAGTGTGGCCAGTTCAGCCACATCCGTGCTGATCGGATATATTGCTTCCGGAACCAATTCCATGCGCGTGGGTTCTGGTGGTATTATGCTGCCCAACCATTCGCCGCTGGCGGTTGCCGAACAATTTGGTACGTTGGAATCTTTATATCCCGGAAGAATCGATCTCGGCTTAGGACGTGCGCCCGGAACCGATCAATTAACAGCCATGGCTTTGAGAGGCGACTTTTTTAATAATGCCAATGAGTTTCCACAAAATGTTTTAAGGCTGCAAAACTATTTATCGAAAGAAAACAGCAACGCCAAAGTGCGCGCCATTCCAGGCGAAGGGCTTGATATTCCGATCTGGATACTTGGCTCGAGTACGGACAGTGCGCAACTTGCCGCCGTGTTGGGATTGCCTTATGCTTTTGCGAGTCATTTTGCGCCGGGGCAGTTTTTTGAGGCAATTGATTTGTACCGAAGATTATTTCGTCCTTCAAAGCACCTGGAAAAACCGTACGTGATGGGTTGCGTCAATGTGATTGCAGCGGACACAGATGCGGAGGCAAACCTGTTGGCTACTTCTTTATACCAAATGTTTCTGGGA